>CAZJCO010000337.1:0-3043 GCA_964544375.1 uncultured Myxococcales bacterium | reverse complement strand
ACCGTGAGACGATAGACCTGCCCCGGAAAGTGCGGCACGCCGAGGTTCTTCTGCAGGACCGGCTCGAGCGAAGGGTGGGAGTAGACGACGGACTCCTCGCCGCGGCGCCGCCTTAAATAAGGATGGACCATGCCGCCGCTGATCGGTCCGGGGCGAACGATGCTGATCTCGATCACCAAGTCGTAGAAGTTGCGCGGAGCCAGGCGCGGCAGCATCGCCATCTGCGCGCGGCTTTCGATCTGGAAGACACCGACCGTGTCGGCCCGGCAGATCATCTCGTAGGTCTTGGCATCGTCGGGCGGGATCGAGGCCATCGAGTAGCGGACGCCGCGATATCGCTCGAGTGCGTGGAACGCCGCATCGAGCTGGCTGAGGGCGCCGAGGGCGAGCAGATCGACCTTGAACAAACCGAGATCCTCGAGGTCGTTCTTGTCCCATTCGATCACCGTGCGTCCTTCTTTCGTCGCGTTCTCGATCGGCACGATGTCGCACACCGGCTCGTGCCCGAGCAGAAAGCCGCCCGGGTGGATCGACAGGTGGCGGGGAAAGTCGAGCAATTCGGAGGCCAGGCGGTGCAGGTGCGAGGTTGCCGGCAAGGCCGTATCGAAGCCGGCCTGCGCGAGCGTTTTGGCGGGAATCTCGCCGTAGTGGGGGAGCAGGCGCGCCAGCCGGTCGAGTGCCGGGGCGGGCAGACCCAGCGCCTTGCCGACGTCGCGTACGGCCGAGCGCGGCCGATAACGGATCACCGTGGCGACCATCGCCGCGCGCTCGCGCCCGTACTTGCGGTAGACGAACTCGATTACTTCTTCGCGGCGGTCGTGTTGGATGTCCAGATCGATGTCGGGCGGCTCGGCGCGCTCGCGTGAAAGGAACCGTTCGAACAGCAGGTTCATCCGTACGGGATCGATCGCGGTGATGCCGAGGCAGTAGCAAACCACCGAGTTGGCGGCCGAGCCGCGGCCCTGGCAGAGAATGCCCCGGCTGCGGCAGAACTCGACGATCTCGTGCATCGTCAGGAAGTAGCCGGGGTAGTCGAGTTCCTCGATCAGGCGCAGTTCCTTGTCGATTTGAGCGAGAACCGCGGCCGGTACCTGCGAGGGGTCTTGCTCCGAGTCGGCCGCTGGCACGCGTTCGCCGCCGCTTCCGTGTCGTTCTCCGTATCGTGTGTGCGCGCCATGCAGCGTGAGCTTGCGCAGGTACTCGGCCGAACTCATGCCCGAAGGCAGCCGCTCGGAAGGGTAACGGTAGCGGATCTCACGAAGGGAAAAGCGGCACTGCTCGGCGATCTCGACCGTCCGAGTGACCGCTTCGAAGTCGTCGGCGAACAGCTCGCCGAAGGCTTGCGGTGTTTTGAGCGCGTGCTCGGCGTTGGCGCGAGTCAGGCGACCGGCGCTCTTGAGTTCGGTGCCGTGCCGAATGCAGGTGAGGACGTCGTGCAGCGGCCGGCGCGCCGGCCAGTGGTAGAGCGTCTCGACGGCGGCGACCAAGGGCAATTCGTAGCGGCGCGCGCGCTGGCGCAGGCGGCGTTCTTCGTCTGCTTCTTCAGCTAGGCGGTGGCGCGCCAGCAGCGCGTAGAGACGCTGGCCGAACGCCTCGCGCAGCAAGGCGGCGACGTGCAGCGGTTCGGCCGGAGCCACCAGCAGGCTGCGCCGCCCGCCCCACAGGGCGAGGAGGCCGCCGGCGTGCTCGCACAGCTCCTGCCAGGTGACCTCGGAGCTTCCCTTGGGCGAGCGCAGGCGGCCGCGTGTGATGAGACGGCAAAGATTGCGGTAGCCCTCGCGGTCGGCCGCCAGCAAGACGATGGTCGAGCCGTCGTCGAGCGAGACTTCCGATCCGACGATCAAGTGGATGCCGAGTTCGACGGCTTTCTGGTGCGCGCGGACGATGCCGTGCACGCCGTCGCGATCGGTCAGCGCCAGTGCCGGCAGGCCGAGAAACGAGCAAGCCTCGATGAGTTCGTCGGGATGGCTGGCGCCTTCGAGGAACGAAAAGTTGCTTTTGCACCAGAGGGGAGCGTAAACGGCCATGCTTCGCAGAGGCCTCCGCGGCTACTCGACCCGTCCCTGTAGTTGCCAGCAGCGTCGCCGGCGGTCGTAAAAAAGCCACAGCAGGTCTCCGCGCGAGGTCTCGACGAAGTAGTATTCGCGATGGACCGCCTGTACCCACCAGCCGCCCGAAACCAGGTAAGGGCCGAGCGTGCGCGTGACGGCGCCCATCTGTGGGTCCTGCAGGAGCCAGTTGTCGAGGCGCTCACTGGCCGGCCGTGAGGGCAACGGTTGCGGGCGGACGCGAATGCGGCGGACCAGCGGACGAACGCGGATACGCCGCGGGCAGGCCCGCTCGACTTTGCCGGCCGGCTCCCACGCAAAGCGCGCTTCGGGAAGATGCCCTTCGCGCAGCTTGGCGCAAACCACGGCCTCCTCTCCGAACTCGGCGCGCAGGCGTGCCAGTGCGCGCGCGGCGGCCCGCAGGTCGCGCCGTGATGCCGCAGCGAACAGCCGGAGTTGCTCGCGATCGGCGGCGGCGACTTCCAAACACAGGCCGATTTCGATGACGCCGGCGGGCAGGCGGTCGCCGTGCAGGCGCAGCTCGGTCAAGTCGAGCAGGATCTTGGCATCGAGCGTAGGCGCGGCCGGCCGTAGCGTTTCGATCCAGTGCTCGCGGTTGTCGAGTGTAAAAAGGACGTGCAACGCCGCGGCGGCCTGCTCGCGACCGGCCAGGCCCTCGAGCAACGGCGCGAGCAGGCGCTGAATGACCGCAAGCAGCGGGAGCGTGCTGGCCACCGGCTGATCGAGAAGCGTGCGGGCTTCGACGGGATCGGCGATCGGCCGGGGCTCGAGCGGCCGCTCGCAGCGGCCGCTGGCCAGCAGGTGGAGCCTGTGGGCGGCCGGCCCAAAGCGTTCGAGCAGCCCCGAAGGCGGCAGCCGCAGAAAGGTGCCGACGCTGCGGATGCCGAGCTTGGCCAGGTGGCCGCGCCACTCGATCGGCATGGCGCGCAGATCGAGAGAGACGCGCCGCGCGCTCACCTCCTCTTCTCGGCTTT
>CAZJCO010000336.1:0-3045 GCA_964544375.1 uncultured Myxococcales bacterium | reverse complement strand
CCCGAAAAGAAAGGGGAATCACGCCCCGGGGCGTGATTCCCCTTTCTTTTCGGGGACTTCCTAAACGTGCTTATCCCCTTAAACCCTCGGCACCTCGTGACTCGTCAGCAAGTGGTCCAGCCACAGGTTGGTCAGCTTCTCCAGCACCGAGTTGGAACGCAGGCGCTCGTTTAGGTTGTCGAAATCGACCTCGTCGAGCCGCTGGTCCTGGTTGAAACAAGAGAAGACCGGCTTGCTCTCCTCGCCGGTCTGCGGATCAACGTGCTTCTGCAAACACTGCGCGCAGATTTCCTTCATCATGCACTGCATCGTCGAGTTGATCGATCCGATCGTAACGATGCCGTCCTTGAGGTAGGGCTCGAGAACCTCGTGTGAGGCCTGCTTGACGGCAGCCATCATACGGTCCGAACCGATCGCGATCAGCCGCGAAGCTTCGTCGAGTCGAATCGGCACCTCGCCGAGTTCGCCGAGCGCGTAGGCCTGCATCGCCTGAACGACGTTGCCGACGAAGCTCTTGTCCTGCGGCCGGCGCGGCTTGATCGGTTCGCCGGCGTCAACCGACCAGACGACGATGTCGCTGGCGGCCTCGATGTCGTCGACGTGATAGACGTCGTCGGGCTTCTTATAGGCGGCGAAGTACACCACGCGGTTGCCGGCCTCGCGCATCGCCTTGCCGATCGAGAACTGTACGGCATTGCCGAGGCCACCGCCGAGCAATATCACGGTACTCCTACCGCCGGGGATCTCCGTGGGAGCGCCGGTCGGACCCATTGCGACGATCGGCTGGCCCGACGTCCAGGTAGCGCACTGCCGAGAGCTTCCGCCCATCTCGAGCACGATCGTCGACAGCAGTCCCTGCTGCTTGTCGACCCAGGCCCCGGTGAGAGCCATTCCCTCGCTCGCCAGCTTGGTCCGCTCCATTTCCGGCGCGATGCTTTCGAAGTTCTGCAGCCGGAAGAACTGCCCAGGCTGAAAGCGGCGGGCCGCCTGAGGCGCCTTGACCACGACCTCCACGATGGTCGGTGTCAGCCGCTTGACCTCGTGGACGTGCGCCGTCAGATCTTCATCGAGCCCCTCGGAAAGTCGTCGCCATTGTTGCTCGCGGCTCTCTTGCTCGCTCGAGCCGCCGGCGGCGAGGGCGGCCAAATCCTCAGAGAAGAGATCTACGATCTGCGGGAATCCGTCGCGCGCCGAGGCCATCGCTTTGACGACGTTGCCCGCGTAGGTGGGATGGTTGTCGCCGAAGTAAGAGATGAAGCGCCCACCCTTTTCATAGGACGTGAACACTCCGGGCAGCTTGCCGTTCGCGGCCGCGGCGTCGGCGACCAGGCTCGAGCCCTGCGCCGAGCGTTGCACGCGGTATCCGCGGAAGAACTGATCCCATTCGTCCATCTCGAAGGTGCCGGGATTCTCCCGCTCGTAGATCACGTTGGGGCTGGTGCCGGCGGCAACGAACATGGTCCGTGCGGGCAGCTCGAGCGTCTCGCCGGTTCCGCGCCACCGTCCTTCGGTCTTGGTCTGGCGCTCGAAGCGCACGCCTTCGAGCGCGCCGCTGGCGCCTCGCAGAGCCTCGACCGGCGCGAGTTGCTCGGCGTACCAGATGCCTTCCTCGAAGGCCTTGATGATTTCCTCATGGTTCAGTCGGTAGGCCGGAGAATCGAGCATGCTCTTGCGGTAGACGAGCGTCGAGCCTCCCCAGGAATGAGCCAATGCGGCGAAGTCGGGCTCTTCACCGGCGGCCTTCGCGCGCTCGCGCTCGGCGCGCACCGCCCGGCCATGCTCTAGGAACTCGTCGAGGATCTCGATCTCGTCGGGCGCGTAGGATGCCCGCACCGCCTCCTCGCCCCGCTCGGCAACCAGGGTTTCGTATCGCTCTAGGGTCTTTTCGACCTGGACCGGGTAGTACGCCATGACCTCGGTCGTGGTATCGATCGCGGTCAAGCCTCCGCCGATGACGACCGCCGGCAGGCGTACCTGCAGGTTCGTCATCGAGTTCTTCTTTTGTGCGCCCGTGAGTTGCAGGGCCATGAGGAAGTCCGAGGCCTTGCGGATGCCGCGCATCAGGTTGTTCTTCATCGGCACGATCGTCGGCTTGCCCGCACCGGTGGCAATCGCGATGTGATCGAAACCACGCTGCCAGGCGTCGTCGATCGTCAGGGTACCGCCAAAGCGTACGCCGCCGTAGCTTCGGAAATGCCGGCGACGGTCGAGGCACAGACGGAGCACCTTGAGGAAATTCTTGTCCCAACGAACGGTGATACCGTACTCGGCAACGCCGCCGAACCCCATCAAGGCCCGCTCGTCAAGCTCTTGATAAAGCGTGGAAAATTCGGCAATCGGCGAATACGAGCCGTCCTCGCGCTGCTGCAGTTCGGCTTCCAGAGGCTCCATCTTGAGGCCGTCGATACCGACCACGCCGAAGCCCTCGTTTAGGAGAAAGTGGGCCAGGGTGTAGCCGGCCGGCCCCAGTCCGACCACCAGCACGTTCTTGCCGTTGTAGGGCGAGGCGACCGGGCGCTTTCGGTTGAGCGGGTTCCAGCGCGTGAGCAGGCTGTATAGTTCGAATCCCCACGGTAGCTCGAGAACGTCGGTGAGTACTCGCGTCTCGATCTGCGGAATGTTGACCGGATCGTACTTCTGGTAGATGCAGGCCTTCATGCAGTCGTTGCAGATCCGGTGCCCGGTGCCGGCGACCATCGGGTTGTCGATCACGATCATCGCCAGAGCCGCCAGGGGGTCGCCTTCGCCGTGCAGCGTGTGCATCTCGGAAATCTTTTCGTCGAGAGGGCAGCCGGCCAGACGGATGCCTAGCGGATTGCTGCGAATCTCGCCCTGCTTCTCGCGCACACCCTTGGTGCAGGAGTCCTTGTCGCGGCCGTGGCAAAGGATGCAGTAGTCGACTTCCGCCAGAACCTGCTTCTCGCTGTAGCGGCGGTCGGTGAGCTTGAAGCCGTCGCGTCGGCGCCGGCCCTCGGCCGGCCCCTCCATGCACTCCGGGGACACGGACCCGGCTCGCTTGTGAGCCACCCACCTCCTCACCGAGCA
>CAZJCO010000335.1:0-3048 GCA_964544375.1 uncultured Myxococcales bacterium | reverse complement strand
TGCGCCCGATGCCCAGGAGAAGGCTGTTTCTATGGTCTGACACGAAGCTTTCCTACGGTACCGTACCTTCGGGATTCCTAGCCGATCGCTAGCAGTCCCGGGGACTGCTGACGTCGGACACTATATGGGTGGCCGTAGTTGCCGCAAAACTGGCCTCAAATGGGGGGATTGACGGCCCCCCTGAATTCGGGATAGCTTCGTCCTGGCGTGCTTGCCCTGGCCCGCTTTGTTGCCGCGGGTCTTAGTTGCCGGCCGGACCCGGCCGGCGAAAGACCGCGAAGGAAGGTTCCTTATGGATATGCGGGGTTCTTTTTGCCGCCGGCCCCTCTGTGTGCGTCGGCATCTATTGTTCACGTTCAAGATTGCTCTGCTTTGCGCTGCGGCGTTCACCGTCGTCGCGCTTCCGGCGCCTACTCGCGCGGGCGTTGCCGATACGCCGCTGCCGGTCTTCTCGGACGGCAAGGCCAGTGTCTCGGTCCTCACCATTCCCGGGGTGATCAAACGCAGTGGGTTGGAAACGGTCTTCCTTTGTACGTCGGTCGACAGTGTCGCGGTCGATATCGGTGTCGAGATTTTTGATCCCGCCGGTGCACTTCAAAACAATGTCAACGCTGGCATCGGCGCGGCGCTGAACGTCGCCCCGGGTGCAACCGTAACCTTTGGCACCGGCTCCACGGCGACCTATCTCGAGACTCAAGTCAACCTGCTGCCGCCGGCTGCCAACATCGCGCAAGGCTCTGCGCGGATCATTGCCAGCTCGCCGCAGGTTCGCTGCAATGTCGTCATCCTCGATGATTTTCAGACGCCGGCCGTGTCAATCGCTACGCTCGGCGCCGGCGTGTCGCCCGAGCCGGTCACGGTGCCGCCGACGCTCGCGCTGCCACAGTTCAGCGACGGGCAGACTGCGACCCACGCGGCCGTGTTCCCGGGTGCCGTCAAACGCGGCGACGTCGAGACGGCGGTGTTTTGCACCTCGACCGCCGCGGCCAACATCGACGTCGGGGTGGAGTTCATCGACGAAACGGGCGCCGTTCTCAACTCTCTGGCGGTCGATGGCGGCGAAGTGCTGGGCGTAACTCCCGGCCAGACGGTGACGATCGCAAGCACGCAGACCTCGGCTTTCTTCGAAACGGCTACCGCTACGATCAGTCCGGTCTCGCAAGGCCTGGCACGGGTGGTCAGTAATTCGGCCGATGTCGTCTGCAACGCCGTGGTCGTCGATGCGGCGCTGCTGCCGCCGACTTCGCTTGCCGGACTCAGCGCTCGCAGCGCGGGTGCGAGCGGCGGCCCGACGCTGGCCAGTCCGCTGCCGCCGTTTTCCGACGGCAAGGCCAGCGTTCACGTGGTGACCTTTCCCGGCGTCATGAAGCGCGGGCAGTTGCAGTCGCTCGTCATGTGTACCTCGATCGACACACTGCCGGTCAACGTCGGACTGCAGATCTTCACGATCGACGGCTCGCTGCAAAACGACGTGACGGCCGGAGTCGGCGCGATTCTCGGCGTGAGCCCCGGCCAGACGGTGACCTTCGGGACCAGTACGACGGCAGCCTACCTCGAGACGACGGTGGTGCCGACGCTGAACAAGATGCAGGGCGTTGGCCGTGTCGTCGCTAGTTCGGACAAGGTGCTGTGCAACGCCTTCATTGTCGACGACCTGGTCAGCCCACCGGTCACCTTGGGGCAGATCGGCCTCGCGGTGCGGCCGACTGCGGGCGCCGTTCCTTCGTCGCTGCCGCTGCCGCTGTTCTCCGACGGTCATCAGGCGACCCACTCGGCGATCTTTCCAGGTGTCGTCAAACGCGGCGACGCGGAGACCGATGTGCAGTGCACCTCGATCGCGAACGGGCCGATCGACATCGGAGTCCAAATCCTCAATCCCAACGGCGCCGCTGCCAACGATGTCTCGGCCGGCAACGGCGCCATTTTGGCTGTACAACCGGGGAGTACCGTGACCTTCGGCACGACCGGAACCGCGGCACTGCTCGAAAATACCGTGATCACGATTTCCGGCATCGCCCAGGGCATGGCGCGCGTGGTAAGCGATTCGGATCAACTGCTTTGCACGGCCACCGTGCTCGATGCCGGTCTCGCGCCTCCTGGCATGATGTCGGCCATGCTCGGCTTCGGCGCCGAGGCTGCCGTTTGCGGCGATGGCGTGATTCAGTCGGGCGAACAGTGCGACGGTGCCAGCGACGCCGCTTGCCCGGGCCAGTGCCAGCCTACTTGCTTCTGTCCGCAGGTCTGTGGCGATGGCTTCGTGCAGCCCGGTGAGCAGTGCGACGATGGTAACGCCGCCGCCGGCGATTGCTGCTCGGCGACCTGTCAGTTTGAAGGCGTGGGTGCGCCTTGTGCCGACGACGGCAACCTTTGTAACGGACCGGAGAGCTGCGACGCGGCCGCGCGCTGCGTCTCGGGTCCGCCGCTCGATTGCAGCGACGGCAGCGCCTGCACGCAAGACAGTTGCGATGCGCTATCGGGGATCTGTGTTCACGATAGCGCGCCTGCGACGAGTTGTCTGACGGCGGTGAAGGCGAGCCTTCAGGTCAAGGATCACCCGACCAAACCCGCCGACCAGATCAAGTGGAAGTGGTCGAAGGGCAGCGCGTTCGCCCATGGCGACCTCGGCGATCCGAGCGCGACGACCTCCTATACACTGTGTATCTACGACCAGACGGCATCGGTGCCTGCGCTGGCGACGTCTTTGACGGTTACGCCGAGCGCCCTGCTTTGGCAGAACAAGAATCCCAAGGGCTGGAAGTACAAGGACAAAGTCGGAAGCTCCGACGGGGTGGTCCAAGTCCAGCTCAAGCCCGGACTGGCAGGAAAGACGAAGGCGCAGGTCAAGGCCAAGGGCGCCGGTGTTCCGACGCCGACGGCTTTTAGCCCGACGGAAATGTTCGATTTGGATCCCGACGTCACGGTGCAGTTGTTCGCAAGCGACAGCCCGGTTTGCTGGACCTCGTCGTTTACGGCGACGGCGACCAAAAAGAACACCGCCTTGCAATTCAAGGCGAAGGTGCGGTAAGCGGGGCGAGGTCGCGGGAAGCG
>CAZJCO010000334.1:0-3048 GCA_964544375.1 uncultured Myxococcales bacterium | reverse complement strand
GACCAGAGCTGTCCGAACCGCGGCGAGCTGACGATCCTTGCCGGCACCGGCAAGAGTTGCTCGACCAACACCGATTGCAACATCGGCGACGGCCGCCTGGCGGCCGCCGAAGGCGTGGCGACCTGCGATCCGGTGCTCAGTCGGTGTACCACGATTACCGAACTCGATACCGGCTGGACCGGCATTGCCCACGATGCCGACGCCAACGACCGCGTCGTCGCGATGGGTAAGATGGTCTGCCCGGGTCCGGCGCCGACCTGCGGCGAATGTGTGGTCTACGCGATCGATCCGTCGCCCGGCAACTGCCGCTGCGAGACCGACCAAGCGTGCAATACGAACGCCGACTGTCCGATCGGTCACTGCGTGAACTTCGGCACGCCGAGCAGCCCGAACACCCGCTGCGTCGGCGGCAACCAGTTGGTCTGTGACGAGCCGTTCCAGGCCGATGCGAACGATTGCAACGGCGAGATCTGCAACTGCTACTTCGGCCCGCCGCTGCCCCTGTCCTCAGGGAATACGCCGGCCTGCGCGCTCAACAAGTTTGCGCAAGACATTTCGGGAACCGCCAACGTTGATACCGGCGACGGCGAGATCACGGCCAAGCTAGCGGCGATTGTAGCTACTGGCGTCAATCTCGTGGTTCCTTGCCCGTACTGCACTGGGGATACCGTGGTCGGCGACGGCGTGCGCGACGGTACCTGCGTGGGCGGTGAGAACGCCGGGGATGCCTGCGACGCGGACGCGTCGAATACTTCCTTCCCGGCGCCGGGCGGCGACGGCACGAGTCTGGACTGCTTCCCGTCGGCCGGTCTGAACGTCTCCGGCTCCGGCCTCAAGATCACGCTGCGGCAAACCACCGGCTCTACTAGCTTGCCGCCGGCGAGCGTGCCCTGTGGATTCGTCGGCTTCCCGGCGTCCTGCTCGGACAACATTTCGGTCCTTTGTACCGCGAACGCCGATTGCGGCAGTTGCTCCACGAACGGCGACTGCGGCTTCGGCGTGTGCGACGGCTTCGGACAGTGCTCCTGCGATCCGGCCGAGAGGCTCTGTCCCTGTGGGCTGTGTACGGACGATCAGTCGGTCGCCTGCTCGTCGAACGGCGATTGCGGCATCTGCACGACCAACGCCGACTGCCCCGGCGACGGCGCAACCGTGACCGGCGTGTGCGACGGCTCTGGGCGTTGCTCCTGCGAGCGCAAGGGATCGAACGATCCGACCGACAATACCTGTAATGGGGGCCGCTGCGTGGCGGCTGGCGGCGGCGAGGGGGTTTGCGCGGCGGGTCCTGCGAGCAGCCTGTGCGACGGTGTTATCAGAGCCAACGGTGAGGGTTTCATCCAGTGCTTTACCAACGCCGACTGCGGTCCGGCAGCGATTGGCATCGACGCCGGCAACTGCCTGCTGTCGAAGACGCGCGAATGCTTCCTCGATCCGGTTACTGCGGCCGGCGTTGCGGACGCCAACCGGCCGGTGGCGGCCGCGACGTTCTGCCTGCCGCCGACGGGCAACTCGGGAATCAACGGTGTCGCCGGACTGCCTGGCCCGGCCAAGGTGCTCAACCAGGCCAGTTCGCGCATCTTCTGCGCCAGCAATCCCTCCGTGCTCTACGAGCCCGGGGTCGGCGGTTGTCCGTGATGCTGCTGGTCTGAACCGTAAGCGGCCGAACAAAGGCCCCGCCGTTCGCGCGACGGCGGGGCCTTTGTCCTCGACTTGGCCCGCGCCATTCGCCATGTTGTCGATGGCCGAATACGGCACGTTGTCCGAGTGAGCGAGGTTGGGCGGTGAGCGAGAAGTTGGTCTTTGTTACCGGAGCGGGCGGGTTTATCGGCCGCTACATTCTGTCGCACTACCTGGACGAACAGGACTGCGATTTCGTGTTGCTCGAGCAGGGCCGCTTTCGCGAGCGTCTCGAGCAGTTTCTAGACGAGAAGGTTGCCGATCCCGCCAGACGGGAGCGTCTGAGCATCGTGTCGGGGGACATCTCGCTTCCCGGCCTCGGCTTGGAGCGGTCGGTCGCCGAGCGCCTCGAGACTGGGATGACGCACGCGATTCACCTCGCGGCGCTCTATAACCTTTCGGCGCCACGCGACATCTCGATGCGGGTGAACGTCGACGGGACGCGAAACGTACTCGATTTTCTCGAGCGCGCCGGCAAACTCGAGCGCTTTGGGTATGCCAGCACGATCGCGTTGGTGGGCAAGTTCGAGGGGACCTTCTACGAGGACGACCTCGACGTCGGCCAGGGTTTCAAGAACTACTACGACGAAACCAAGTTCCTTGCCGAACGCTTGGTGCGTAAGCGCCGCGAACGGATCCCGACGGTGATCTTTCGGCCGGCCACGGTCGCGGGCCATTCCAAGACCGGCGCCATCGAGAAAGTCGACGGCCCTTACTACGCCCTCGGCATGATTGCCCGCAACCGCCAGCACGTGATTCCCAACACCGGCGACAACAAATTCCATTTTGCGCCGGTCGATTTCATTGCCGAAGCCTTCTACCGGCTGTTCGAAGACGAGGCTTCGGTCGGCAAGGTGTTCCACTTGATCGACCGGCAGCCGCTGACCTACATCGAGTTCCTCGAGCGCGCCTGCGAGGTGATCGGCCGTCGCAAACCGACGCTCGTCTTGCCGGCGTCGCTAATGCGTCCTTTTGGCAAGCTGCCGGGCTTCGAAGCCATGACCGGGGTGCCTGCCGAGGCCTTCGAGCATTCCTTCTATCGCGTCGAGTACGACATGCGAGATACCGCGCCGGCGTTGGACAAACACGGGGTTTCCTGCCCGCAGGTCGCATCCTACCTCGAGGTGATGGTGCGCTACTTCCTAGAACACGCCGAGGACCCTCGAATCCGCAAGGGAGACTGGAAACAGGTGACGACCTGAGCCGCGCCCGTCGGCGAGCGACGTCCGCTACGGCGCAAGAAAAAGGGCCGCCAGCCGAATCGGCTGACGGCCCATGCCGTTGGAGGAGGAACGGGCAGAGACGGGTTCAGGCGACCCGTTGGAGTTCTCCGCACGAGGGATCGTCTTTACTAAAGACTTCGAACCCGTG
>CAZJCO010000333.1:0-3050 GCA_964544375.1 uncultured Myxococcales bacterium | reverse complement strand
AAAGCTTGAGGGCGGGCGCGGCGGGCGCCCCGTGCACCACGGCAGCTTTTGTTTTTCGAACTGCTGGGCCCCCCCCCCAGGGTCTCGAGATAGAGGGCTGCATAGAAGCCGTAACCGCATGGAGTCGCGACCTCAGGCGGCTGCAACGTCGATACGAGGCGCTGGAGCGACCGGCAATAACACTGCTTGACGAGCGCCGAGACGTCAGATTGTGTGCTCCGTCTCATCTCGTATCGGGTTCAAGCGCGATCGTGCAAGACCCGTTCGGGGGCCCACAGTGGCGTCACATGTTGCGAGTGATCTACGACATCGCACAGACGAACAGTGGACTACGCTCTTGGCTTCATCTGGACGTAGCGAAGGAAGATACCCGATCGGGCTTTCAGGACGGCGACGGTACCGAAGTGTTGAATGCGGAGCTGGATGAGCAATTGACACGACTAAAAGGTATACAAAACACGCAGGCGGAGGCCTATATACGACTGGATCTTGTCGATCTCGCCCACCGCTTGCTTGATGAATTCGCACGCTTCGCCCACAGATCGCGCAGCGTTGGTGCACCAGACTGTGTGACGTCAGCAAGCTGATCGGATCGCAACTGTAAGCGGCCGCCACGAGTCGCATGAGCACTAGGGACTAGCGGTGCGAGGGATCGACGAACTCGAGTTGAGCGGTCGGCGCGTGCTGATGCGCGTCGACTTCAACGTCCCGCTCGACGGCGGCCGCGTGGCCGACGACGCGCGCATCGTCGCCGCCCTGCCGAGCATTCGGCATGCGCTGAACGCCGGCGCCCGCTTGATCCTCTGCTCCCATCTCGGGCGTCCCAAAGGTGAGATCACGCCGGAACTTTCGCTTTCGCCCGTCGCCGTGCGTCTCGGCGAACTGCTCGGTGGCGAGGTCACGATGGCGCCGGACTGCGTCGGAGCCGAGGTTGAGCAAATGGCCGGCGAACTTGCCAACGGCCAGGCGCTGCTGCTCGAGAACCTGCGCTTTCATCCGGGCGAGACCAAGAACGATCCGCAGTTCGTCGCGGCGCTTGCGCGATTGGCCGAAGTCTACGTCAACGACGCTTTCGGTACCGCGCATCGCGCACACGCCTCAACCGTGGGTGTAGCCGAGCGCATCGGCACGGTCGCGGCCGGTTTCTTGATGCGCAAGGAGGTCGAGGCCCTCGGCTCCTTGCTCCACGCCCCGGCCCACCCCTACGTCGCGATCGTCGGCGGTGCGAAAGTCTCGGACAAGATCGCGCTGCTCGACAACTTGAGCAACAAAGTCGATACGATCTTGGTCGGCGGCGCGATGGCCTACACGTTTCTTGGGGCCCAAGGCCGCGCCCTCGGCAATTCGCGTGTCGAAGAAGACCGCTTGGAAACGGCCGAGCAGCTACTCGCGGCGTCGGGTGGTTCGGCGGCCGAACTGTTGCTGCCGAGCGATCACGTCTGCGCCGAAGCCTTCGAAGAGAGCGCAACGCCGCGGGTGATCGACTCGGTGGACATTCCGGATGGCTTGATGGGACTCGATATCGGCGAGCAGACTCGCCAGCGCTACGCCGAGCACATCGCCGGCGCCGCGACCGTGTTGTGGAACGGCCCGATGGGTGTTTTCGAATGGCCGAACTTTGCTGCCGGAACCCTAGCGATCGCTCAGGCGGTAGCCGATTCGTCGGCACAATCGGTCGTCGGTGGTGGCGACTCGGTGGCGGCGCTCGCGCGTTCTGGGCGTAGCGCCGATGTCACGCACGTCTCGACCGGCGGCGGTGCTTCGCTCGAGTTTCTCGAGGGCAAGCAGTTGCCTGGGATTGCCGCGCTCGAGCGCTGATGGAGGAACGAGCCTTGCGTACACCGATGCTGGCTGGAAACTGGAAACTCAACTGTCTGACCAACGAAGCGCGCACATTGGCCGCCGCCGTTGCCGACGGTTGCCGCGGAATCGAGAACCGAGAGGTGATGATTGCGCCACCGTTCACGGCGCTCGCCGCTGCCCGCGAGGGGATCGGCAACGCGCCGGTCGCCCTCGGAGCCCAGGACGTCTTCTGGCAACAGAGCGGAGCGTTTACCGGCGAAGTCTCTCCGGCCATGCTGCTCGATAGCGGCTGCACGCACGTCATCATCGGGCACTCCGAGCGCCGCCAACACTTCGGCTCGACCGACTACACGGTGGCCAAGAAAGTAAGCGCCGCGTCGCAAGCCGGACTGATCCCCGTCATGTGCGTCGGCGAAACGCTCGCCCAGCGCGAGGAAAACAGCACCCTGGAAGTCATTGAGCGCCAAGTGCGGGGCGGACTGTGCGAGCTTCCGAAAGAATACTTCGCGCAGTTGATCCTGGCCTACGAGCCGGTATGGGCGATCGGCACCGGCAAGACCGCGACGCCGCAGCAGGCGCAAGAGGTTCACGCCCACATTCGTCAGGTCCTGGCCCAGGTCACCGGCGGCGACGCGGCCGAGCGGATCCGCATTTTGTATGGCGGCAGCGTCAAACCGAGCAATGTCGACGAACTCATGGCACAGCCCGACGTCGACGGCGCCCTGGTGGGCGGCGCCAGCTTGAAGGCGGAGGACTTCCTGCGCATAGTCCATTTTGAGGAGTAATCGTCTTGACCGCAGTACTCATCGCACTCAATGTTTTGGCCGGCTTGTTCTTGGTCGGCGTCGTCTTGCTGCAATCGGGCAAGGGCGCCGACATGGGAGCGGCTTTTGGCGGCGCGAGTTCGACCGTGTTCGGCCCAAGCGGCGCCGGCAACACGCTAACCAAGATCACCGCTGCAACGGCTGCCGTTTTCATGGGAACCTCGCTCGCTCTGGCCGTCATCTCGGCCGAGCGTCCCTCGGTCATGAACGAGTTCTCGGAACCGCAGGCCGCGCCGCTCGAGCCGATGGAGGGATCGGCTCCGGTCGCCGCCGTCCCGGCGACTCCGCAGGCGCAAGACGCGGCAGAAGAAGCCGTAGATCCGTTGGTCGATGCGGCCAAGAAAGCAGCTCAAGACGCGGTCTCCGCGGCGAGCAGCGCCTCCGCCGCGGCCGCCGATACGGCCGGTCGCGCAGCGGCAGCGG
>CAZJCO010000332.1:0-3074 GCA_964544375.1 uncultured Myxococcales bacterium | reverse complement strand
GCCCACAAGCATCTTGTCCGCGCGCAGGGTGTGCCGCCGCGCCCGGTGCCTCGCCGCGCAAGCGGGAGCGGGCAGTCGCAATCAACTCGAGCAGGCGATCGATGCCGGTCGGGTGCGTCTCAACGGAGCGCCCGTCAAGCGCTCACGACGGCTGCACGCCGACGACGAGGTTATTGTCGAAACCGCGCCGCCGACGCCCGCGCCGCAGGCGCCAAGCGGTGAGCCGCTACCGCTCGACATTCTCTACGAGGACGATTCGATGCTTGCCGTCAACAAGGCGGCCGGCATGGTCGTGCACCCGGCCGTCGGACACCGTTCGGGGACCTTGGTGCACGCTCTGCTCCACTACGCGCCGGCAAGCCAATGGCCGGGTGGGTCCGAGCGGGCAGGAATCGTCCATCGGCTCGACCGCGATACCTCGGGCGTTCTCCTCGTGGCGCGGACGGTTGAGGCCCATGAGGCCTTGGCGCGTCAGTTCCGTCGCCGCACGGTGGAGAAAGAATACCTGGTTTTGGTGCGCGGCGAGGTGCGCGGGGAGGGCCGCATCGACGAACCGATCGGTCGCCATCCCCGCGACCGCAAGAAGATGTCGACCGCGGCGCGGCGTAGTCGATCGGCACTGACCGAGTACCGGCCAATCGAAGGCTTCGGCATCGCCACGCTTCTACAGGTGCGGTTGCACACCGGCAGAACCCATCAGATCCGCGTCCACTTGGCTTCGCGCGGATGGCCGGTGGTGTCCGACCCGGTCTATGGCCGCGCCAAACGCGACCAGGGACCGGCCGGCGAGCGCGCTCTTCGGGAGCTACTGTCGTCGATGCCGAGGCAGGCGCTGCATGCCTGGCGGATCGGCTTCGATCACCCCGGGTCCGGCGAACGCCTGCGCCTAGAGGCTCCTCTGCCGCCGGATTTCTCCGACATCCTGACCGAATTGAGACGGGCGAAGAACTATTGACTAGGCCCCCTGGATTGATTACGGTTGAACTACCTTCCCGGAGGCACGGAGTTCCTGCCGAGATCCGCTCCCACTTTCGACCTTGCGTGATTCTCCGCGTCAATACTCCGCTTGCGGGATGGGCCGTGGGCCCGGGGCTTCTCCCTAACGACCCGCGATGAGGACGAAAACGACGGCATCGGCCCTGCCGAAAACAAGGGCGATCGCCGGAACAAGCCTGAAAATAGCTGAACCAGACGGGCACGGTGAGGCCGGAAGAGGCCCGCGGACCGTACCGACCGGCGGACAGCGTAAGGCTAATAAAAGTAAGGACGAAACAAGATGGCACGTTCGCGAGCCCAAGCCGGGCAGGCTGCCCGGGCCAAGGGCACCGATTCTTCGGAGTCGACCCTCAACCTGAAGACCCTCAAAGGCAAGACCGCCAAGGAGCTGGCCGAGATCGCCAATGATCTGGGTGTCGAGGGGGTTTCCAACCTGCGCAAGCAGGAACTGATTTTCGGCATCCTGCAGGCTCAAGCGCAGAAAACCGGGAATGTCTACGGTGAGGGGGTCCTCGAGATCCTGCCGGACGGATTCGGCTTCCTGCGGGCGCCGGATTCGAACTACCTGCCGGGGCCGGACGACATTTATATCTCGCCGAGCCAGGTGCGACGCTTCGGCTTGCGCACCGGCGACGTCGTTTCGGGCCTGATCCGTTCGCCCAAGGAAGGAGAGCGGTATTTCGCTCTGCTGAAGGTCGAGGCGATCAACTACGAAGAGCCGGACCGCGCCCGCAAGAAAGTTCTGTTCGACAACCTCACTCCGCTCTATCCGCAGGAGCAGCTCGTGCTTTCCCACGCGGCCGACGAGTACACCTCACGCGTGATCGATTTGATGGTGCCGATCGGCAAGGGGCAGCGCGCCTTGATCGTTGCCGCCCCGCGAACCGGTAAGACGGTGATGCTGCAAAGCATCGCACACGGCATTGCCGCAAATCACAAAGAAGTCATTCTGATCGTCCTGCTGATCGACGAGCGTCCGGAAGAAGTGACGGATATGCAGCGTTCGGTGCAGGGTGAGGTGGTCTCTTCGACCTTCGACGAACCGCCGACGCGGCACGTGCAGGTTGCCGAGATGGTGATCGAGAAGGCGCGCCGCCTAGTCGAACACGGCAAAGACGTTGTTATTCTGCTCGACTCGATTACCCGATTGGCGCGGGCCTACAATGCGACGGTTCCACCGAGCGGTAAGATTCTCTCGGGCGGTGTGGACTCCAACGCTCTGAGAGGGCCGAAGAAGTTCTTTGGCGCCGCCCGCAACATCGAAGACGGCGGTAGTCTGACGATTATCGGTACGGCGCTGGTCGACACCGGCAGCCGCATGGACGAAGTGATCTTCGAAGAGTTTAAGGGTACCGGGAACTGCGAGATCCAACTCGACCGCCGGCTGATGGACCGACGCGTCTACCCGACGATCGACATCCTCAAGTCGGGCACCCGGAAAGAAGATCTCCTGCTCGAAAAAGACGTTCTCAGCCGGGTCTACGTCCTGCGCAAGCTGCTCACGCAGCTCAACTCGGTCGAGGCGATGGAATTCCTGCTGGGCAAGATGAAGGGCACCAAGGACAACAAGGACTTTCTGGCCTCGATGAACTCCTGATGGGCCGCTTCGTGACACATTGCATCCAAGCGACCGATTTGTTATGTGCCACCATTCGGCCGGCGGCGGAGCCGAGTCGGCAAGAGGACAAGGGGACTAGATGAGCCAAGTCAGTATGAAGCAGCTGCTGGAAGCCGGAGTTCACTTCGGCCACCAGACCAGCCGCTGGAATCCCAAGATGCGTCCGTACATCTTCGGCGCCCGCAACGGAATTCATATCGTGGACCTTCAGCAGACCGTGACGATGTTCCGCGAGGCCTGTGATTACGTGCGGCAGATCGGCGCCGGCGGCGGGACTCTGCTGTTCGTCGGCACCAAGAAACAGGCGCAGGAGCCGCTGCGCGCCGAAGCCAAACGCTCGGGATCGTTGTTCGTGACGACCCGCTGGCTGGGCGGTACGCTGACGAACGTTCAGACGATTCGCCAGTCGGTCGACCGCCCCAAGCGGCTCGAGGAGGCCCCAGCGCGAGGGACGCCGCGC
>CAZJCO010000331.1:0-3092 GCA_964544375.1 uncultured Myxococcales bacterium | reverse complement strand
CAACCCGCGCGGAGATGCGCGCCGCGGAGTTATCGGCCCGCGAGACACCCACGGAGCGCCAAGCCGAAGCGGTCGACATCGCCCAGTTTGCGGCCGATCCGCATCGTCCCCTACTTCTTCGACCGCGCGGTGGGTCCCGCCAGATCGGCCAAATCGGCGTCGAGGCCGGACAGCATGGCATCGACCATCGCCCCGCGCAGCGACTTCTTGGTTACGCCGTGCACCCCGCTAGGCAGTTCGGCCAAGGCCGCGGCTCGCTCGAGCGCCGCCGCCGCCAGGCGATCGGGCGTGACCACCTCGTCGAGGTAGCCGGCGTCGACCGCCGCGCCCGGATCGTAAATGCGCGAGAGCAAGGTGGCCGACGTGAGGTGTCGTTTCGACAGGCGGTCGCGCGCCAGTTCGACGGCGAACCGAGGAAGCCGCATGCCGATGGCGACCTCGTTCAAGCCGATTTTGAAGGGACCCTCGGCGCCGATGCGCTGATCGGCAGCCAGCAACAACAGAGCACCGGCAGCCAGGGCGTGTCCACTGCAGGCCGCGACCAGCGGCTGCGGATGAACGTACATGCGCAAGATTAGTTTGGCTCCCAGTTTCACGAGATCACGCGCCGATTCGGCGCTCGCCGTCATGACGGAAAGATCGAAGCCGGCGCAGAAGCGACCCTCGCGGCCCTCGATGACAGTCGCCGCGGCTTCTTTCTCGGCCCGATCGAGAGCTCCGTGAACAGCCTGAATCATCGACGGCGACAGGGCGTTCGCCCTACCGTCGTCGAGCGAAACGACGGCGACTTTGCCGTCCAATCGGTAACTAAGCAACTCGGATTCTTCGCTCATCGTCTCCACCTTTCGTGTTGTGATCTGGCGTCTTGATCCGCCATGCTGATTAGCCGACCCGCTCGCGCCAAGCAACGAATCGCGCTTTGCAGACCCCTACCGCCGGCAACGCGAGGCGCGGCTCAACGAATCAAGGACAGAATCGTTTCGATGCGTCTAGCGTTGGCACCCATATCGCTCTTACCGTCGCGCGACTTGGAACGCACGTCGACACGGCTCCCCCGGCGGTGCGGCCGCACACGAACGACGACGTCGTCCACAAAATGGAAGGTTCGCGATTCGTTCGTCGCTTCGATCGTGCCGGCTTCTTCATCGGTCGCCGTAATACGAGCAAAGGGTAGGCTTTCGATCGCGCTTCGCGCGCGAGCGAGCGCTTCGGCCGGGGACCGTCGCAGGTAAAGCGGCGCCAAGTGCGGGTACCCCTGCCGCTGCTGCGCGGCAAAATCCCCGGGATAGGAAAGGTCCCTGTCCCGGTTCGCCGGCAAGGTGGCCGCATGGACGAACTGCGGCGGCTCGTCAAGGTCCGTCGTAATGTCGTTGATCAGCGGCCGCCCGGCCGAAGGCAGCGCCAGTCCGCCGAGCGCGGCAAGCAGCATCACCGCCAGCGCAATTCCCCCGCGCGCGCGGCGGCGCGCGCCCGGGTTGCGCCCGCCGTGGGTTCGTACGAGAGCCACCGAGCAAAGGCAGAGCGCGAGTAGCGACAGCGGCAGCGAGACAAGAAAGACGCGAAAACCTGCAAAAGGCGTCGTCCATCGATCGTAGGCGAGCAGGGCACCAGCGGTGGCGACCAGCGGCGCGGCGAGCGAAAGATAGAAGCCCCCCCGGGAGAGAAAGCCCCCCGGAGCCCGACCGACAGAAGATTCAGGCGAAGCCATCGGCGCATCCTACGCCGGTCCGGCCCAATCTTTCAAATCTCGAGCAGAGATCGGTGCCAGGGTCGATTTTCGTCGATTTTCGCTTGACGAGACCCGCCGCGCGGCGCTATGGGGTTGAATGCACAGGTGGGGCGCTGGCGTCGGCTGCAAGCCGGGCCAGCTGTCGGACCGCCGTGCTCAGAGCGTTTGCCCTAGCGCGCAAGGAGGGTTTCCCCATGTTCGATCGATCGTTTCTCCGCACGACCGTCGCCGCCGCGGCCACAGTGTCCTTGCTATGTACGCTCGTCCCGGCGCGCGTTTCCGCCCAATCCTTTTCGAACGCACCGACCGGCGTAACTCCGCCAGCCGCCCCGCTACCCGGCCCTTGCTTCGCGCCGTTTTCGGTCGACGGCGACATCTACGATGCCGCGCTACCGTTCTCCGTACCGATGGGCCCGCCCGGTTGCGGACTCGGATGGCCCGGCCCGCCTGCACCGGCATATATCGATGCCTTCTCGGCAGGTTTGAGCGCCGCTTTGGGTCTGCCTCTACCGTTCCCACCGGCATCGCTTTCTTACATGTTTTCGGTCGACGCCGCGGCCACCGGCGACCCGCTGGCGACCTGCGTAGCGGCGGTACCCGGACCTTACGTCATCACCGACGTCGGTGCCGAGGCGGGAGGCATCGCAGGCGGCACCACCGACGCGCCTGCCGACGTCTTCCTCACGCCGCCCAATCCGCTTCCGTGGGGCGGCGCCCCAGCGGCGCCCGGCAGCGCGCCGAACTTCCAAGCTTTTGACGGCGATGGGTTGGTCGCCCCGCCCTTCGGCCTGCCGGTAGGCGGCGGACCGCTCGGACCTGCAGGGCTCGTCGAGCCCGGACCGGCGAGTGACGACGTCGACGCTTGGGACGCCGCCCCGATCGTCGCCTACGACTTCGCGCCACTCGGCGGCGATTCGGTGCCCGATCTTCCGGTTTACTTCTCGGTCGACGCGGCAACCGCCGCCGCCGCCGGCGTCGTCTTCGGCGGGCCCGTCGGCGGCGCAGAGATCTTCGTCACGGTGGGTGGCGGAGCCGCGATCTACGCGTTCGCGGGAGCTCTGGCCTTGGGACCAGCCGATGACGTCGATGCCTTGATCGTACTCGACGCCCTCGGCGACGGCGTCTACGCGCCGCCGGCAGACGTCATCCTGTACTCGGTGACGCCGGCTTCGGGCGCCATAGGCGCCCCCGACTGCACGGGCATTCCGATCGCAGGAGGGGGCCTGCTGACACGAGGCACGCGCCTCGCGCTCTGCGGGCGCCGGCCGCAGCACCAGGCGCACGGCCTGTTCCCCGTACGTTGCACGGTGCGCGAGCGTGTTTGGTCCACATGAAGGGGCCACCGATGCGGGATTGATCGCTG
>CAZJCO010000330.1:0-3094 GCA_964544375.1 uncultured Myxococcales bacterium | reverse complement strand
CTTCAAGCACATCGGTGATCTCGATGACGGTGGGAGCGGAAAGGGTAGAGGTCGTCGTTGCGACGGCCCGTGGGGCGTTTGCCGTCGTCGTGGTACTCGTGCTCGTACTCGTACTCGTACTCGTACTCGTCGACGTCGTGGCCGCTCCCGCGAACGGACAGTTGAGCGCCACGTCTTGACCGGTACTCGCCTTCAGACAGAGCAGCGCGTCACGCGCAGCCGCCGGCAGCGTTCCGGAGGGCGCGCAGGCACACTCGGGTGTGCACGACAGCGCACCAACGGCCGCATGAAGGATAGCCAAGCAGTCGCTGGCACGCGGAGGAGTCGTTCCGGTGATCGGAGCGGCGCAACGTGCGCCACCAGTGGAAGCGTTTACCGAAGCCGCGAAGAACGCAGCGACGAGTGCGAGGAGAAGCCGCTCGAGCGGCCTGGCGAACGCCGACACGAACTCACTTGTTAACGAAACGATCGGTCGTCGCCATGCTCAAGCCCGTGGTCCCGTTGCCAGATACAACGAACGGGGCGAACTCCGAGGAGGCGCTGCCGTCGGTCTCGAACGCAACGACTTGGGGCGCGGACGAGGGCGGTCCGGGGACGGTCAGAATTTCCTGAGCGCCATCGTAGTCAATGTCCGCGGTTGCCACCGAAACTCCGGGCACGCCAGTGGCGAACGCGAGGAACGATACCGCGTCGGTCTGCCCTGCGGGGACGAAGGGGACGCCGGTTCCTTCAAAAGCTTTGACCAGCGGATTCGCGGAGCGCATGCCGGTGATGATCTCGCGGCCTCCATCGCCGTCGATATCTCCGATCGCAAGATTGACGCCATCGGTCTGCGCCGGATCGTACGCGAGCCACTCCGCCAACAAGACTCCGGCAGCGGTAAACACGCGAACGATCGGAAGGCCACTAACCGGCGCGACGACGATTTCAGGTTCGGCGTTGCCGCTCACGTTGCCGACCGCGATATTGGCGCCCTGTGCGTTGATCGGCAGACCGCCTGCCGTCGTATCTCCTGCAACGAAAGGAGCGAAGGCGGAGCCGGGCACGTAACCGCCTTCTGGATTGAGAGGATCGGGCGGCGTGCGAACAAGGATGCCTAGGTCGACTTGGCCCGACGCTGGCAGCGAGGCGGCGTCGGCCTGCACGACGATGAGTTCGTCTTCGTCGTCGCCGTCGAGGTCCGCGGCCGCGACGGAGACACCTTTTGTGTAGCTTCCACCGAAAGATCCGTCGACATCCAAGATCTTCTTCTGACCCTGTACGCCGAGCCGATAGACTTCGATCTTCGGACTACCCCCGCCATGGCCGCCGGCCACGGCCAAGAGCATCTGTCCGGGGACGGGACTGGCTACGTCGTTGATGATCGCCGCGGAAAGCTGTCCGGGCGCAGCGCCTGTCAGGATCCCGGATCTTTTCTTGAGTCGGCGCCCATCGGTCGTGAATCCGGTCAGCAGGGTTCCGCTTGAACTGCGACTTGCGACGTAGATGCGGCTGCTAAGGCCTGCGGTTCCGTCGAATCGACGCAGCAGCGCGCCGTTCACCCCCGAGTGGATCGTGACACTGCCGGCTCCGCGGCGGCCGCCCGGCGCGTCCCCGATGTTTCCGCTGACCACGTCCGGCACGCCATCTCCATCAAAGTCGATCCCGCCGCCGCTGGCGCTGCCCATGCGCATTCTGTGCTTCGAACCGTTCGCACGCCACAGGGGCAAGCCGCTGCCGCCGGAGAAAAGCAAAAGACTCCCACCGTCGAGCAGCGTCGGACCGGCGGAATCGATATCGTATTCTGGCGTCCCCACCGCGATGTCGGAGAACCCATCGCCGTCGACGTCTCCAACTGCCGACACGGCCGAACCAAAGGCGGCACCACTTTGTGTGAGGGGGTCGCTCAGGATCGTATCGCTACCGCTACGGTTCAAAATGACGAGGCCAGCCTTCTTTAGTCCGCCGACGGTTGCACCGGGAGCACCGAGTACGGTGTCGGCGACGAGGTCTCCGTCGAGATCTCCGGCGGCACTGGTGCTGACGCCCAAGCGGTCGTTCTTGGCGCCGCCGATCGCATCGAGTTGCAGGTCGAGATCGGCGCCGGAGAGAAGCTGTACGTAGCCGGCGTTCAAAATGCTGCCGACGAGCGTCTTTTCGGAACTGACTAGCAGGTCATCGAGGTTATCGGCGTTGATGTCTCCACCGTTAGCGACGTGAATTCCCATGCGCTGAGCGGACTTGGAGCCGGACAAGATGTCGAGGCGGTGGTTGCCCCGGCGACCAGAGATTACGTGGACGCGGCCGCTACGCTTTCCGTTGGTGTCGGAAATTTCTCCCGGGGCGCCAATTGTATAGTCCGCGAAACCGTCGCCATTGAGATCACCCATCGCCGCAATGCTGAAACCGAACTCGCCGTTGGCTTGTCGCCCGACGATACGCCGGATGCGTCTCTTGCGAGCGTGCGTGAAAATGGAAACCTTGCCGGCGTCGACGTTACCGCCGGCATCAAAAGCCGGCGAACCGACTGCGAGCTCGGAGAGCCCGTCTCCGTTTATGTCGCCGATGAATGCCACGCCCACACCGAAATACTCGCGTTCTTGGTGCCCGCGTCTCTTGAGTAAGATCTTCCCGTTTTTCCCCGAAACGACGCGTACCAGACCCGCATGCGCCTTGCCGCTACGCCGAGCGCAGGGCGCAGAAAAGGCGATGTCGGCGATCCCGTCACCGTCGAAGTCTCGACCGGCGTCGATGGTCCAGCCCAAGGTATCTGCCGAGGGATTACAGGCCAGCCGAAAAACCGTTGCCGCCGATGCTGCCGACGAACACAAAACCCACGCGGTTACTCCGATCGTGAGCACTGCAATTGCTGGGTGCCCGCGCCGGAGGCACTCCGCCAGGGTTGAAGCGCGACGTGTTTGTTTCATGCTTTTCCTGCTGTCAGTCCGCGCCAGGCGTGCCCCCCCCCTACGAGGGGCACGTCCGGGTCCCATCTCTAAAGATGAGACAGGCTGCGCAATCGAACAAGACCCACCCAATTGGCGGGCGACTTGCGGCGCAGTGGTGCCATGCCAGAGCCGTCAGGTAAAGCATCCATAGCGAGAGATCACCGTCT
>CAZJCO010000329.1:0-3103 GCA_964544375.1 uncultured Myxococcales bacterium | reverse complement strand
GTCGCCACTGCCCATTTGTAGATCGACTTCCGTCAGGTCCGGCCCTAGGCTGCCGCAAGCCAGTGACTGCACCGGCTGCGCGACCAGCGAGTCCCTATCCGGAGGAAAGGACCAACGCAGCAGTTTCTTGTCTTCGACGCGGTATTGGACGAGCGTCTGCATGCCGGAGCCGATGGTGAAGGACACCTTATCCGCGTCAGAGCAGAGCGTGCTCGAGGCACCTCTTGCGTCAGCAAGCAGCCGTTGCTGCGCGACGCCAGCGTTGCCGACGTTCGCCGTACGCGCATCGAGCGTCGTCACGGCTCCGAAAAACGTCGATCCGGCAGAAGCAAACAACAAGCCGAAGATGCCCATCAAGGTACCGGCGACGAGCAGCTCGACCAACGTGAATCCGTCTTGGCGTAACGCTCCAGGCATGCCGAACTCAGCCTCCACGATCGCTCAGTTCCACCAGCGCCTCGGAACCGTTCGAGGTGCTCTCGGCCGAGACCAAGCGAATCCTGCAGGGAGGAAGTTGAGGATCCTTGCCTGCTTCGATCACGGCGAGCACCGCACGCTGCCCGTCGACGTCGACGCTACCGCTTACCCGATTATCGGTCTCGAGCCAGGCGACCATGTCGCCGTAGATGCGCGTGTGGTTGGTCATCGTAAGCACCGCAAGCACGAAAAGCAGGGTCGCGACTTGCACCTCGATCAGGGTGAAGCCGCGTTGGCGATTCGTCTTGCGCTGCCGGCGAACGATCATCGGACTCTCCCCCGCAAACCGAAAAAAGGGGGGGCCGGAGCCCCCCCCTACTTCGGTTCCTTTCGGAGACCTAGCTGGTAGTACCGCCGATCGGGTTGATCTGCGGAAGATCGTTGATCGTGCTGTTGGCCGCATCGTAGCCCTGCTCGGTGAAGGTCACCGTGTAGGCGCCGTAACCGGCCGAAGCACCCTGCCGCGTGAGCGTCAGCGTCCACGAGCTTTCCAGGTCGCCCGACGCACCCGCTGCAACCGAACCAACGGCGAAGTACTTCGGCGCCGGAATCGAGATGTCGAGCTTGCTAAGGTCGTCCGCATAGGTGCCCTCGCGAGCGTGGTGACGCTCTTGAGCCGCACGAACAGAACTCAGATAGGTCAACGACTCGCCGGCCTTCGAGCGCTCGACCGCGTCACGAAAACGCGGCACGCCGAACGAAGCCAACACGCCGATGATCACGATAACGATGGCAAGCTCGACCAACGTGAAGCCACGCTCGTCTTTACTCGCCCGGATCTTTCCCATCACACCCATTTCCTTTCCTCCTCGTTACGAGTTGATAGCCACCGGCCGATGGCGAGCGAGTTAACGCGTGTGGCGTCCGCACGGACCACCTGCTCGGTTGCCGGGCAAGATGCAATGCGTATGCCAAGGCAGCTCTACATGCCCAACCCCATGAAGTTTGGCGTCTTGCGGCCCAGCCGGGCGTGCCGAGATCGCTCAAAATTGTACCGGCGACGACGAAAGTGCCATGCCGTGCGACCTTGGCCCGCGTAAAACCCGCAGAACGCGGTTGAAAGGATGGGGGGCGGCCTCCGACAATGAATAAGGAGTACTGCGGCGCACTTGGCGCAACATAAGAGGTTCGGGCAATGGCGAGAATCCTGGTAATCGACGACGACGAGTTGCTGAGAGAAACGGTGAAAGAAATCCTCGAGGACGCCGGCCACGAGGTCGACGAAGCAGAGGACGGAGTGGTCGGCGTGCAGGCGTTCAAGCAGCAACCGGCCGATCTCGTGATCACCGACATCATCATGCCGAACAAGGAAGGAATCCAGACAATCTGGGAGATCAAACAAGCCGCTCCCGAGGTCCAGATCATCGCCGTCTCGGGCGGCGTACCCGGCCAGCCCGAGTCCGATCTGCCGCTGGCCGAGTCCTTCGGCGCCGCTCGCAGCCTGCAGAAACCGATTTCCGCACGAGTGCTGGTTCAGACGGTCGACGAAGTCCTGGGCCAGGCGGCATGAAACGCCCCGCCGTCAAGTGGGGGCCGCTCGACGAACTGTGTCGCGCCTTCGACGGCGAAGACGGCTGCAGCGCGTGCTGGATCGCAGACGGCAACGGCAAGGTGGTCGCCGGTAGCCAACCGGCCGACGGCGCCGGCGACGGTGTCGCCACGTCTCTCGAGGTGCAGGGTGAAGCCGTCGCTACTCTGCACGCAAGCGGCGCGGCCGCGGCTGCGCGACTCGAAGCGCTCGCCGGCCTTTGCCAACAAGCGATAGAGCATCAGCACACGCTGCGCGACATGGCCGGTGCAACCGCGCGGCTTTGGCGCCAGACCAATGCGATGCTCCGCATGGCGGCCTCGACGCAGCTCACGCTCGATCCAAGCTCGACGGTTGAGGGCGTGATCACCGCGCTCAAGAAATCTACCTGCTTTACCCGTAGTGCCGCGGTTCTGCGGCTTCCCGGCGACGATGAATACAGCCGCATGGGCGACTCCACCGCAGCGCGGATCATGGCAAGCGTACTCGAACCGCTCGCACCGGTCGAAGGCGATGTGGTACTCACCACCGACATCGAACTCGACGCCGACGCCGCCGCCACTTGTCGCGAAGTCGCCGGCTTTCCGGAAGAAGCAGCGGTCGTCAGCCTGGCCACCGAAGCGGAACACTACGGCTATCTGTTTGCTGCCTTCCCCAGCGATACGCCGCCGAGTTCGGAAGACTGCAAGCTGCTCGCCGCCGGCGCCCAGATCCTAAGCGTCGGCATCGCCAACGGCCACACGTTGCGGCGCGCCAAGGAAGCCACGCGGCAGCAGGTCGAAAGCAAATTATACGAAACCCTGGCCAAGACGGTGCCGGTCGGCATCTTCCGCGTCGATGCAAGCGGCAACCAGGTCGCCTACGTCAACGAACAGTGGCGCCGTATCACCGCGCTCGATGCCGGCCAAGACATCGCCGAAGTCTGGGTGGCCGGCATGCACGACGAGGATCGAGACATGGTGCTCTCGGCTTGGCGAGCTACCGTCGAGCACAGCGAGCCGTTTCGTATCCAATATCGTCTGGTTCGATCCGACGGAGAGGTGCGGTGGGTGCGTGCGCAAGGCGCGGGCCGACGCGAGAGAGAGTGGAGGTGCTCGC
>CAZJCO010000328.1:0-3105 GCA_964544375.1 uncultured Myxococcales bacterium | reverse complement strand
CCTGGTGTATTTGCATACCAATTCTCAAATGACTGAGAGTGCGTAGCTCCTAATTGTCCAGCTGATCCAGTAGGTCCTCTAAAAACAATTGGAATATTAAATTGACCACCTGACATTTGCCTCATTTTAGCGGCATTATTGATAATTTGATCAATACCAACCAAAGAAAAGTTGAAAGTCATAAATTCCACTATCGGGCGCAAACCCGACATGGCAGCGCCGATACCAAGTCCGGGCAAACCGTTTTCACAGATAAGAGTGTCGATCACCCGCTGCGCGCCGCGGCCCTCCCGGGAGACCCTCAGATGAACGCTTTTTTTCGCCAGCGGCTCGGTCGCCCGGCGGTAGGCCTGGACGAGCCCAGCGGGCGGCTCGGCGGCCGGCTCGGCCCCGCCGCTTAGGAGATTGCGCCGCTCGCGCGGATCGCGCGCGAGGTCGTAGAGTTCACGCGAGCCGTCGAACACGTTGACGATCAGCTTGCTGCGGGCATCGAACACCGCATGCCGCGGAGCACTACCGCTCTCGGCTCGTCCGACCGTAGCGCTGAGCACTCTCGCGTCCCCGCGTAGACCGCCGGCAAGCGGAACCAAGGATCGCCCCTGCCAGCTGGCATCCGCTCGGATCCCCGCGGCGGCGCCCATTACTTCGGCCACGGTCGGTAGCAGATCCAACGTCGAAACCGCTGCCGTAACCTCAACGCCGGCGTTCCAGGACGAGGGAAACTTGATCAGCAGCGGAACCCGCAGGAGTTCGTCGTAGAGCGACTGCCCGTGGAAGAAGCTTCCGTGTTCCCAGAATTCCTCACCGTGATCGGCAGTAACGACGATCATCGCATCGTCGTAAAGCCGTCGTTGCTTGAGAGCGTCGAACAGGCGGCCGAGCTGCGCGTCGGTATATGCGATGGTGCCGTCGTAAAGATCTCCAATACGTTCTTGGTCGCCGGCATCGTAGGCGCCCGCACGAGCACCGGCGACATCACCGAAGCCGAGGCCGACTGGCCCACGGTAGAAAGCATCGACGAACATCGAGCGGTAGGGAAGCGGCACGTCGTAAGGCGTGTGGGTGTCGAGGTAATGTAGGTACATCGCAACCGGCGCATCGCGCGCACGGTCGATCCAAGCCAGTGCCCGTCCGGTGATTTCCTCGGCAGGCCAGCTGCCGGCGGCCACCGAGTCAAAGGTGGGCTCGAGGCGCGCGATCCACTTCTGCACCCACGGGTTATTTACCACGGCCGCCGAGTCCCAGGGGCCGGCGTCGAGCAGCTCCATCCACGTCGTCGCACGCTCGAGATCGGGATACAATGAGGAACTGAGCATCTGCGGTACCGACGGAATCGTCTTCGGTGCCGCAGCCCGAGCATTTCGGAACAAGACGGCATCGGCCGCCAGCTTCGCCAGCTCGGGACTGGTCTCGCGCTTGTACCCGTAAAGGCTCAGATGGTCCGGACGCAGCGCGTCGACGACGATCCAGAGCAAGGCCGGCGGCCGCTCGAGACGCGGAAAACGCCGCCCGCTGTGGCAGGCCGGCAACAGTAGGGCCATCGCCGCAAGGGCGATGGCCCCACGAAAGCAGCCCGCGACCGACGCGCCCGCCCTACAGGAACGAGCGCGCCGGCTGCGGCTGTCAAACCGAATCAGTAACCCGCGAAAGGTCCGGCCTCCCAGGTCACGCGCGAAAGCTCCTTCTGCCCCGACGCCGAGGGGTGGAAACAGTCGAAGCCCGACACCTGACTCGCCGCGAACTGGTAGTTGAACGGCTCGTCCGTGAACTCGTAGTAATGGTGCGAATCCGTCGCGTTGTACTCGGCAACCAGATTCTCCAGGATCTGATTGAATGCGATGTTCCGGCTACGCGTGTACTGCCGGTCCGCTTCCGAATTCAGCGGATTGAGCATCGTACCGCAGGGGAAGATGCCGAACAGGGTGGTCGCCCAGATCAGGCGGCAATCGATGAAGCCGAGCGAGGTAAGTTGATCGCCGAGCTGATAGAGCTTGTAGATGTCGACGATGCTCAGCACGTAGACCGTGGCGCCGTTGGGCAGACCGGTCTTGAGTTGGTCGAGTCCGGCACGCACGTTCGCCTCGAACTGCGCATCCGTTGGAATCTCGGCGAAGCTGTTCTGGCAAACGTCGTTGTGCCCCATGAAGAGCGTGACGTAGTCGGCCGCATGGGCAACGGACTGGCCCATCTGGCCGGCGATGTCGAAACTGTCGGCGCCGCTCAGCGCTTCCATGTAGTTCTTGCGGCGGCGGCTGCCGAAGGCGCTGGTGATCCGCTGGTTGTGGCTGTTGACGTTAGTACGGCCGAACAACCATTCCCAGAACCCGTGATAGCCGTTGGCCCAGCTTGCCCAGTGGTTCGGGTTGATGGGATTGAAGATGTTGTACTCCTCGGCGTTGATCGCCTCGGTAATACTATCGCCAACGCTCGAAAGCCGTTTCGGCACTCGCTGCGGATCCTTCGCATGCGCGGCCACTGTCGCCACGAGCAACAAGACGGCCGCCAAGCCGGCCACCAGTGGAATCGTCCTCTTCATCGGGGGCACCTCTCTCCTTTTTTTGTGTCTCCGTCCGGCCGCGAGGCAGACGGAGCGCGTTTAGCTTACTTCGCAAGAGGTACCGTCGTAAAGAGAAAAGCGCTTGCCGCCGCCCGGTTTGTGCAAAACCTGAGCCGGCGCCGACTCAGTCCGCTCCGATTTGTGCCGGCGGACCGCCGAGTTCCTCGTCGACCAAGGCAAGCAGATTCTCGAGAGGAAAGGTCGGACTGAAGTAGCGCCCGTTGACGAACATCACCGGCTCGCGTTCGACGCCGAGGTGCGAGGCTCGGTCAATGCCCCGCTTGACCTCGCCTAGATGAACCGTCGAGCCCGGCTCGATGTCGGCCAGCTCCAAGTCGGCCGCGATCTCATGCAAGTCCTCCGGATGGACCCGACCGCCGAGCGCGAAAACGCGGTCATGGAACTCCCAAAACCGGCCGGCGGCGGATGCTGCCGCCGCGAGCTGCGCCGCGAGCAAGCCGGTTTCGTCGTGCTGGCTCGGGCGGGGGCACGACAAACCCCGGGCCGTTTGCGGGCGCGGCGCGAGAGACCGTCGCGACGCAGCTTGG
>CAZJCO010000327.1:0-3112 GCA_964544375.1 uncultured Myxococcales bacterium | reverse complement strand
GCGCCGGCGTCGCGCGGTGGCGTCAATCCCGGCGCGCCGGCAGACTTCCGCGAAGTCCGTCAGGGTCTCTCGCTGGGTCTCGACCGAGTGCATTGGTGCGAATGATTATCATTCGCAGACCGTTCTGTCAAGGTCATTATTAGGCGCTACAAGCGGCGGCGTCCCTCGATTGCCCGGCCCACGGTAACCTGGTCCGTGTACTCGATATTACCGCCGACCGGGATGCCGCGAGCGATGCGGCTGACGCTCACGCCGAGCGGCTTGATCAGGCGAGCCAGATACACCGCCGTCGCCTCCCCCTCGACCGTCGGGTTGGTCGCGAGCAGCACCTCGCTCAGTTCGCTGCGCGAGAGGCGCTCGATCAGCTCGGCGACGCGAAGCTGATCCGGCCCGCGACCGTCGAGAGGCGAAATGGCGCCGTGCAGCACGTGGTATCGGCCGCGAAAGCCACGCGAACGCTCGATTGCGACAACGTCGGAAGGTTCCTCGACGACGCACAGAATCGAAGGATCACGCTGCGGATCGCGGCAGATGTCACAAGGGTCTTGCTCCGTAAGGGAAAAGCACACGCTACAAAAGCGCGTACTCGACTTGAGCTCGGCGATCGCCTCGGCCAGTTCGCGCGAGTACTGCTCGCTCGAACGCAGCAGGAAGAATGCGAGGCGTGCCGCGGTTTTCTCGCCGATGCCGGGGAGTCGCGACAACAGCTCGATCAGCCTCGCCAGCGCCGGTGTATAAGCAGACACGGCCTCGCTTCAGAATAGCCCCGGCAGATTCATGCCGCCGGTGACCTGCTTCATTTCTTCGGCCATCAAGTCTTGCGCTTTTTTGATCGCCGCATTGGTAGCCGATGTTACCAAGTCTTCGATCATGCGTACGTCGCCTTCGGAGACCAGACCCGGCTCGATCGAAACACGCTTCACTTCGAGATTGCCGTTGACGACCACCGTAACCATCCCGCCACCGGCGTTTGCCGTGATCTCCATTTTGGCGATGCGCTTTTGTACCTTACCCATCTTCTTCTGCATGTCACGGGCTTGCTTGACCATGTCCATCATTCCGGGTTCGCTCATCTCTGATTGCTCCTGAGGATTCTGGCGCGGCTCAGTCGTCCAGCCGCGAGATCTTTTCGACTTTGCCATCGAGCAGTTCGAGCGCCGCTCGCACGACGGGATCCGCGAGCGCGGCCTCTTCGACTCGTGCCCTGTGGTTGCGCTCGATCGCGTGCGCGGAGACGGCTCCCTCATCGCTGACTGAGCCGTTGCTGCCGTCGAGTTCGACCGCTACCGGGTGACCCATGCATTCCGACGCGAGCTGGCGCACCTTCTTCATCATCGAGTTTTGCTCGAGGCTACGTCGGTAGCCCTGCAAGATCGGCTTTAGTTCCCAACGATCGGCAGCGAGGATACGCACCTGGCAGTTCGACAGCATGACGTAAAGGTTGAACTCGCCGTGCCGCCTTACCTGACCGAGGAAACGCTCCCATTCGGCAAGCTCCGGGTCCCCACCGCCCTCTGGAGCCTCGTCAGACTTCTCCACCGGCGCGAGCGACCGCACCGGCCCCTCGGCGGCCACCTGCTGAGCCGCTGCCGAACGCCGGCCACCGCTGCTCGTCGGCGACGACGAAGGCGCCCCCCGGGCCGACGACGACTTGCCACCGCCACCGGATCCCGGCGACGGCCCGGACGGTGCGCCGTCGAGTCGCGCAAGGATCTCACTGGCCGAGACGACGTCTTCGAACGCGGCAGCTTTGAGCAAGCCCATCTCCAGCACGAGGTCGGGCATCGAACCGCGCCGCAACCCACCCGCCGTACCGAGCAAGGCCTCAAAGATACGGTGGAGGTCGAGCAAGGAGCGCTTGCCCGCGAGCCGCGCGACCGCCGCGGCCGTCTCCTCGCCCACGCTCGGACCTACGGCGTCCGCACCGGCCGCCGTCGCAACCGTCACGTGGCGGAGAAACTCGAGCACCGCAGAAAGGAAGCGTTCGGGGTCGTAGCCGTTGCGCCGGACCTCATCGACGGCCGCTACCACGCCGGCACCGTCTCGCTCGAGAACGGCCGCGACGCAGGAAGCGATCCTCTCCACGCGTGCGATACCGAGCAGTTCCGCAACGGCACCGGCAGAGACGTCTTTGCCGGCCGCCGAAACCACCTGTTCCAGCAAGGACTGCGCATCGCGCATGCTTCCGTCGGCCTCGCGCGCAATCAGCGACAGCGCCTCGGCGGACACCTCGAGCCGATCGTGCTCGACGATCGCCGCAAGCTGCGTGCGAATGTCGTCGATGGCAATGCGCCGAAAGTCGTAGCGCTGACAACGCGAGAGCACGGTCGTCGGAACTTTGTGCGCTTCGGTCGTGGCGAGCACGAATTTCACGTGTTCGGGCGGCTCCTCGAGGATCTTGAGCAGAGCGTTGAACGCCGGCCCGGTGAGCTGGTGAACCTCGTCAATGATGTAGATGCGATAACCGCCGCCGGCCGGACGGTACTGCGCGGCCTCGATCAACGAGCGCACCTCGTCGATGCCGCGATTCGAGGCACCGTCGATCTCGATCACGTCGACCGAGGCGCCCGAGATCATTTCGGTGCACGAACGGCATTGGTTGCAGGGCTCGGCGCCTTGCCGCTGCTGGCAATTGAGGGCTCGAGCTAGCAGCCGCGCAACCGTCGTTTTACCGACACCGCGAATGCCGGTGAACAAAAAGGCGTGGGCCACGCGGTCGCGCTCGATAGCGTTGGCCAGGGTCTGGGTGACATGCTGCTGGCCAATGACATCGGCAAAGCTCAGCGGGCGCCAGCGACGTGCTACGACTTGATACGACATGGGTCTGACGGCCTCCGATGCGGCCGATTCTCTTGCAGGTATCACCGGCAGCGCATGGCCGCAACAAATCCGTGCCCGCCCGGGTTCGGCCGTCCCGCACGCCCGGTCCGCGGGCTCCGCCGGACATTGAATCCGGCCGCATCGACGGCTAGCTTCTACGCCGCGGCCGGCAGCAGCGAACCAAACGGAGAGGTGTCCGAGTCCGGCTTAAGGAGCACGCCTGGAACGCGTGTGTATCGAAAGGTACCGTGGGTTCGAATCCCACCCTCTCCGCCACGCCCCTTCCTTGGTA
>CAZJCO010000326.1:0-3117 GCA_964544375.1 uncultured Myxococcales bacterium | reverse complement strand
GTGCAGGTCGAGGCGGTCTGGTAAAGCACGAACAGTACGGCGCCTTGCGACGACGGCACTGCCTGCACGACGAGCGATGCCTGCTCGGCCGGGAGCTGCGTGGGCGGCGCGCCGCCGAGCTGCGACGACGGTAATGTATGTACGGACGATAGTTGCAATGCAGCGACCGGCTGTAGCTACACGAACAACACAAATCTCTGCGACGACAACAATGTGTGCACAACGGCCGATGTCTGTTCGGGCGGTATCTGCAGTGGCGGTAGCCCGCTAGACTGTAGCGACGGCAATCTCTGTACGGATGATATCTGCGATCCGCTGACCGGCTGCGACAATCCAAACAATACGGCTCCTTGCGACGACGGTAACGCGTGCACCAACGGCGATACTTGCGGCGGAGGCTCCTGCGTCAGCGGCATCCTCCTAACTTGCGACGATGGGAACGTGTGTACGGACGACAGCTGCAATGTGGCAACCGGCTGCGTCTACACGAACAACACGGCTCCTTGCGATGACGGCAACGCTTGCACGTTAGGCGAGGCGTGTTCGGCGGGCTCGTGCTCGGGGGGCGCGCCCGCGAACTGCGACGACGGCAATATCTGTACCGATGACAGCTGTGACGTCGCGACCGGCTGCGTGTACACGAACAACGTCGCGCCTTGCGACGACTCCAATACTTGCACGACGGCCGATGCCTGTTCGGCTGGCAGCTGCGTAGGCGGGCCGCCGCTTGCCTGCAACGACGGAAACGTATGTACGGACGACAGCTGCAATGCCGCGAGCGGCTGTGTCTACACGAACAACTCGGCTCCTTGCGATGATGGCAACGTCTTTGACAACCCGGACTTTTGCAGCACCGGTGTTTGCCTTGGGCAGGGCGGTTGTCAAGGCAATAATACAAACTGCGATGACGGCAACTCGTGCACGGCCGATCTCTGTCTGCCGTCGGGCGCCTGCCAGTATACGAACAACACGGCTCCCTGCGACGATGGGGACGCCTGCACCACCGGCGATTCCTGCTCGGCCGGCGGCTGCGTAGGTGGCACGCCTCTAACTTGCAACGATGGGAACCTGTGCACCGACGACAGCTGCAATCCGTCGAGCGGCTGCGTCTATACTGCCAACTCGGTGCCTTGTGACGACGGCGACGTCTGTACGAGCGGAGACACGTGCAACGGCGGTTCGTGCGTCGGCGGAGGCCCGACTTCGTGCGACGACGGGGATCTGTGTACGGACGACCACTGCGTCACCGGGACCGGCTGCCTGCATGACTTCAACGTGAACCCCTGCGACGACGGCGATGCGTGCTCGACGCAGGATACGTGTAGCGCCGGTGTTTGTGTCGGCGGTCCTTCGCTCAGTTGCAACGACAGCAACCTTTGTACCGACGATAGCTGCGACTCGCTTGTCGGCTGCGTTTTTGCGCCGAACAACTTGCCCTGCGATGACGGGGACGTCTGCACGACACAGGATCAATGCTCGGGTGGAAGCTGCTTAGGAGGCGGGCCCGTGCCGTGCGACGACGGCAATCCCTGTACGGACGACTTCTGCGACGCCTTTGGTGGGTGCACGCATGTTGCAAACGCCGCTTCGTGTGACGACGGTATCTTCTGCAACGGTGCCGACATCTGTTCCGCTGGCACGTGTGCGCACTCGGGCGACCCGTGCGGCGGGGGCGGCGTTTGTGATGCGACCTGTAACGAGAGCGCGGGCAACTGTTACGCCCCATCTGGGACCGCTTGCGACGACGGCGATGCGTGTACTTCGGACGACGTCTGCAACGTGGGAGTCTGTGCGGGAACCGTCGGTGGCACCTGCGGTGACGGCATCGTCCAAGAGGAGTGCGGAGAGGAGTGCGATCAGCCGGCGAGCGCACTCTGTAATGCTCAGTGCAAGCGCCCGCGGAACTGCGGCGACGGCTTTGTCGATGCCGGCGAGGAGTGCGACGACGGCAACATTCTGGCCGGAGACGGGTGTACCAGCTGTGTTTTAGACAGTGCCGATACGGTCTGCTTCGAGGGAGAGCAATCGATGCCTTCGAGGGGGGCAAAGTACATCGCCTTCATTTCTCGAGCGGATTTCAAGGGGCAAAACGCCGACGGTAACGCCGAGGTGTTCTTGTTCAATCGACGGCTCTACGAGAAGCAGATCCGCCGCGGCGATGACAAGTTGACGGCGACGGTCAAGGCGATCACGCAAATCACGAACACCGTATCGCAGGTGCCGGGAGCAACGAGCATGAACGAGGACCCGACGCTAAACGGTAGCGGCCGTTTCCTCGCGTTCGTCTCGAATGCCGATCTCGAGCTGCAGAACGGCCAGCTGATCGAATCTTCCGGCGGCGCGGGCAACCCGGATCTTAACAAGGAAATCTACCACTTTGACGTCAAGCGAAAGGTATTTACCCAAGTCACGGCTACGTCCGGGGTCGACAACCTGCACCCGAACATGCGGGCATTCCGTGGTAGGTTCTTGATGTTCGATTCGCCCGGGAACCTGATGGCCGGGCATTGCGTGGGTGGCATCGACGATCTCGGCGCATGCAGCAGCAACTCGGACTGTGAGGGTGTGATCTGCGGCGACGAACAACTCTGTCCGATTGCCGGCGCGGTCTGTGGTAATCCCGACGGCAATCGGGAGATCTTCGAATGGTTCCGCGGCAAGAGTAAGCAAGTTGCGGTGAGACAACTTACCGAAGGAGACGGCGGGTTGAGTGCCGTCGGCCGTAGTTTGAGCTTTGCCACCAAGGCCGTAGCAATTTCGAGCACGTCGGATCTTCTGCGGAACAAGGCGCCGGCGAGCGCCGGCAGCCGCGAGATTTACCGTATCATCAAGAAGGCGGAAAATATCCAGCAAATCACGCAGTTGACGTCTTCGGATTTCGTCAGCGAGAGCCCCTCGCAGAGCAAGAAGCCGATCATTGCATTTGCTTCGGATGCGGACCTGGTTCCCGGGAAGAATCTGGACGGCAACATGGAAATCTTCTACTGGAACGATCGCGTGAAGAGCGGGACGAAGTTCACGCAGATTACGGATACTCAGGGCTGCACGCACTCCCAGCCGAGCACCGGCGCACAGCGGCGATGGGTCACGGTACAGTCGACGTGACATCTTAGCCGC
>CAZJCO010000325.1:0-3119 GCA_964544375.1 uncultured Myxococcales bacterium | reverse complement strand
CACGGCGCCGGCTTTGGGCGATCCCGTTGTTGATGTTGGCGTGGGTGAACTGCCATGCGCTGTTTATCGTCGGCGTTGTCTGCATCGGTTGCTATCTTGCAGCGACCGTTGCCGACGCCTTCTATCTGGTTCCCTCGGCGCTTCGCCCGCACGGCATTCGTGACGGGTCCTCGCGCAAGCGAGCGATCATCGTCTCATTGGTGGCCCTGCTGGCGACGGTCGTCAATCCTTACGGGCTCGAGGGAAGTTTCTTCCCGTTCGAGCTCTGGTCTCGAATCAACGGCAGCGACAGCGTTTTTCAGGCGATCGGCGAATTTCGCCGGCCGTTTTCGAACTACTTTCCGACCTTTTCGATCGGCGCGTATCAGGCCTTGTTCGTGTTTTCGGTCGCCGTCGTCGGCCTGGCTTTGCTGATCAGCTTGTTCTCTCGTGACGAGAATCGACGCGGCTGCCGCATGAATCTCGGCGGCGTCGTCTTCTTTGCCGTGGTCGCCTACCTTTCGCTGATGGCACGGCGAAACATCGGCCTGTTCGCCTTTGCTGCGATACCAATCGTAGCGCAGGCGGCGGCCACGGTCGCCGCGCATCTGCCGGAGGCGCTACGGCGCATGGCGCGACGTGGTGCATTGCCGACGGCCGCCGCAGGGTCCGTCGCTTGCGTCGTTTTGGTGCTGGCCGTGACGAGCAATCGTTACTACCGTGCCAGCGAGGTGACGCACGAGTTCGGTGTCGGTGTCTTTACTTCGAACTTTCCCATCGATGCGGCACGCTTTGCGCGCGAGCAAGAGTTGCCGGGCCCGATGTACAACGACTTGACCTCGGGAGGGTACCTCACGTGGAGTCCCGCGGTCGACGGCGGCGTGTTTATCGACGGTCGCCTCGAAGTCTACGACAGCGAGTTCTTTTCCGCCTACATTTCTGCACTGTCGAATCCGGCAAAGTGGCAGGCGGAGGCAGACCGCCTGGGCATTCAAACGGTGCTGTTGTTCCACCGCTGGGGCAATCGGCAACAGTTGATTCGCTTACTCCGGAGTGATCCGTATTGGGACCTCGTTTATCACGACGCGACGGCGGTCCTGTTCGTGCGGCGCCGGGGGAATTTGAAACGTATCGCCGAAGCGCGACAGGCTTTCCCCGAATGGCATCGCCGCACGCTCGAGCAGCTCGAATCGCCGGCCGGCGGCTGGCGCTGGCCGGTAGATCGCGCCACCGCGCTCGAGAGCTACGGCGTGCTGCTGTTCGTACTCGGCGAACGCGAAGCGGGCATCCGCATGTACGAGCGACTTCTCACGCTCGGCCTGGCGCCTCGGCGCGAGGCGTCGATCCGCTTTCGCATCGGCTATGTGCTCGCACGAAGCGGCCAAACCAACCAGGCGTTGCTTCATCTGCACAGGGCCGCTGCCCTCGACCCCGGTAACCGGCGCGTGCAGGAGCTCTTGAGGAACATCGGTGAATGATGGGTCACGAGCCTTGCCTGGCTGGGGCGTAGGCATTGTCGCGGCGTCGTTGATGCTCGTCTTCGTTGCGCAGGCGATGGTCGCCGCGCGTCGGGATTCCGTGACGATCGACGAGTTCCTCCATCTTCCGACCGGACTCTACTATCTGTATACGGGCGATTTCCGCCCGGATCCGATCAATCCGCCGTGGACCCGCATGATCGCGGCCTTGCCGTTACTACGGCATCCGCCGGCGTTCGACGCGAAGCCGGGCATGGGCGGTTGGGCGATGGGCTACGTCTTCGAACGCCAGAATCGCAAGGCCTACCACGCGCTCTACCAGCCGGCCCGAGCGATGATCGTGCTGCTCGCCTGCCTCCTTGCAACCTTGGTTTTCGTCTGGTCGAGACAACTCTATGGCGACCGCGCGGCGCTGGCCTCGCTGTTCCTGTTCGCCTTTTCCCCCAACATGCTTGCCCACGGACACTTGGTGACGCTCGACATGGCCGGCGCGCTCGGTTTCACGGCCAGCGCTTTTGCCGTGTGGCGGCTGCTCGATCGCGCGACGATCGGCTCGGCGTTACTTGCGGGAGCCGTCATCGGAGCGGCAACCCTGCTCAAGCTTTCGGCTTTCGTCCTAGGGGCCGCGGTAATCTTCTGTGTTGTGCTGCGTGTCCTCGAGGAGCGACCAACCGCGCGGTTTCGTTCGGCGGGGCGTTGGCTCGGTCTTCTTGCGGTCAGTGGACTTACGGCACTGCTGGTGCTGAACGCCGGCTACGGTTTCGAGGGAAGCATGGCGCTGCTGTCTTCGGCAACTCTCGATGCCAAAGGCCTTCTGGCGACTTTGGCGGAGCAGCATCCCGGGCTGCGCTTGCCGTTTCCACGCCCCTTTGTCGAAGGCGTCGACATGGTACTCAACGTCGGCAAACAACACGACCCTTCTTATTTCCTGGCCGGGAAGCTGTCGAGCGAGGGCTGGTGGTACTATCATCTTGCGGCGTTTTTCCTCAAGACGCCGATTCCGGCGTTGCTGATCTACCTTTGGGCCTTGGCAGCTTGGCTCCTACGCCGCTCCCCCGGACGCCGAGAGTACTGTCTGTTGGTTCCCGTACTCTTCATCTTCACCGCCAATGCCTTGTTCAATTCCCTGCAGATCGGCGTGCGCCACGTACTGCCGGTCTATCCTCTCCTGTTCGTCGCGTCCGGGCCGTGGCTCGCGCGGGCTCTTTCCCGACCCCCATCGACCGGCGGACCAGCGCGCTGGCCGGCGGTGATCTTTACGTTGACCGGCGCTGCGTGGCTCGTGGTCGGAACGCTCTCGGTCGCGCCGCGCTATCTCGAGTACTTCAACGAAGCCGCCGGCGGTCCCGCCGGCGGGTACCGTTACCTGATCGATTCCAACCTCGATTGGGGCCAGGATTTGATCCGCCTGCGCGAGCGCATGCAGGCCGACGGTGACGGCCTGATCAACCTCGCCTACTTCGGGCGCGTCGATCCGCGCACGTACGGCATCCGGTTCCGGCCGCTCGAGCGCGGCGTCTCGCACGGACGCACGGCGGTTTCTGCGAGCTTTGTCATGGGACGGCCGTACTTTTGGTATCGAGGCGGCCGCATGGGCTGGGGGCCTTCGCGCAGCTAGAGCGGGCGGCAGGGCTTGGAGACGGTCGGCCGGGAGGGGTGGGG
>CAZJCO010000324.1:0-3204 GCA_964544375.1 uncultured Myxococcales bacterium | reverse complement strand
GCGGTTGTAAGGCTGCTCATCTCCGTCCCCTCCTTGGCTCGTGGCTTTCTGTTTGGGCCGTCTTCAGGGAAAGCCAAAACCGTGCCGTTCGCCGAGGGCTGCAGAGACGGATCGTTTGAGGGTTTTCCGGTGATTCGCGCGCGCGCTTCGACGCAGCGACAATTTTGAAACGCCGAGAAGACGGCGCTACGCCCAGCGGCGCATGAGTCAGCGCATACGCTCGAACGCAACCGCGTTGCGGGCCAAGCGAGCACCTCCGCATGTAGGGCTTTATCCCCGCGGCCGACCGCGAAACAGCGCGAAAGAGCTGGTGAAGCCGTGCAGGAAGGTTCGCTCGTGAACGGCACCGATCTCGCCGTCGCAAAAGCAGCCGCCCAACGGCACCTCGCCGAGGTGCCGCCGAAAAACATCGCTGTCGTGATCCGGCCGGCCGTAAAGGGCCAATCCGCGGCCGACGCAGGAAAACATCAGCGCCCCCTCTGGCCGGCGCGTTGCGCTGCTGTCCGCGTAGCGGGCCAGCATGCGGTCGAGCTGCTCTGCCGCCGCACGGGCATCGCGCAGGTGGAACTGCACGACTTGGTTTTCCTCGAGTAGTGCCGCGACCGCAATCGCGCCGCTGCGCTCGTCCATGCCGACGAGGCCACGCATCAGGAATTCCCCCGGTTGGCTCGAACGACGATCCCCGTTGACGATCACGCCAAGGCACAACGAGCGGCGAAACAACTCTCGGTCGCTTTCCTGAGCCCGCTGGTAGATGCGGTGCAACGCTTCGCCGGCCGAACGCCCGTCGAGTTCCAACAGCAGCTGCCCACGGCATTTGGTCACGAACATCGGCTCACCCAGCGGACGACAGCCCTGCGAGACGACGGTATCGACCTCGACGTTGCCGCTCAACGCGACGCCGACGGCTCCGTCGTGATACGTGCTTCCACCAAGGTACAGGGCACGACCTTTACCTTGCGCACCAGCAGCGGCAATCCCGCCGATCTTTGCCGCTGCCGGATAGCTTCGGTCGAGGCCCTCGAGCAGACGGTCGACGGCGGCAGCGCCGAAAGCCGGCAGTACGAGGAAATGGGCCGAGCAGCGTTCGAGCGAGACCCCCAGTGCCCTTTCCCACGCGTGCGCCGGGGCGTCATCGGTCGGCAGCCGATCGGCGTCCAGGTAAAAAGGATAGAGATCGACGTCGGGCAACTGTGCTACCGTCAGCGCGAGCGCCGGGCACGCCTCTACCTCCGAGCCTGCACCGATAACGCCGCCGGCGGAGCAGCCGATCAGCAAGCCGCCACCGAGAGCCGCGCGGATCAGTGCGGGCAGTCGGTCGGCATCGCCGCGAGGATGCCCGGCGACGAAAGCCAGAACGAGATCTGGAGTATTTCCGTCGATCTGCTCGCGCAGTTCCGCCGCCGCCTCGGCGACGGCATCGTCGAGACGTTCGGCCAAGGAGAGACTGCTGGACCACTTCATTCGAGCATCCCACCGGCTCGCCGCGGCGGATGCGACGGGCAAGGTTCGACCCGTTCAAGCTAGCTCGAAAATCGAGAGTTTGTCTATAGCGCCCGGCCCGACGCGGCCAAGCGCCTGGCCAGCTGCTGGCGCACCCGGTGGTGCTCGGCGCGCGTCAGAGGATATCCGCGGGCGAGCAGTACGGCGGCCAGCAGGCAAAGCGCCGGGGCGATCGTGGCCAGCAGGCGGATCGTGATCACCGCCGCCGGCGGCGCGGGCACCCCCGGCTCGAGCCCAGCGACGTCGAGCAAGGCCATGGCGACAAACACGGCGACTGCGCCGGACAACTTGCGCAGGAAGAGGAACACTCCGTTGTAGAGCCCCTCCCTGCGTTCCCGGCTAAGCAAATCGTCTTCGTCGATGACGTCGCCGATCATCGCCCAGGGCATCAGATCGACCACCGCGTAGCCGATCGCTGTCAACGCGAAGCTGACAAAAAAGGCCCAGCGTGGCCAGTCGGGCGAAGCCAGCAGCAGCAGCAGTTGAGCAAGCATCCACCACAGAGCCCCGATGCGAAACACGGTCGCCTTCTCCAGCCGTCTGGCCGCCGCCAGCCAGGCGGGCAAGGCTGCAACGACCGTCAACAGGAAGAGCGCCATCAACGGCTCGAAGTCCTGCGACCGCCCGATCCAATGGGTCATGAAAAGGATCAACATCACGGCGACCAAGTCGATCGCAATGCGTCCGAACAAGTAGAGCCCGATCAGTTGGCGGAAGGTCGCGTTGCCGAAGGCGACGCGAAACGCTTCGGATAACGGCGCAGCCGCCGCGTGCAGGCGGTGTTCGCGACGCTCGAAACTCACCGCGTAAACGCCGAGCCAAGGCAACATCAGCGCAACCGCGGCAAGGGCCCCTGCGATCGCGAAACCCTGCGGTCCTCCCCCATTCCACTCGGCCAGGGGTCTCAAGCCGAGCGCAGCGAGGATTCCAAGGATCGCGGCGGCACCACGGTAGGTGTTGAGCGAGGTGCGTTCATCGTAATCGAGCGCCATCTCGGGGAGCAAGGCCAGATAGGGAACCGAGAGCACCGTCATCGAGACCACCAGCATGCAGTAGCTTGTGGTGTAGTAGGCAAAGCGCCCGAACTCGCTGGCCAGCGGTGGGGCCAACCACAAAAGGGCGAAGCTCATACCGAACGGGAGCATACCGAGAAGAAAAAACGGGCGGCGGCGACCGATCGACCACGCGCGGGTGTCCGAGAATCTGCCCATCAGCGGGTCGGTCACGGCATCGACGACGCGACCGAGCAGTGGGACCAAACCGGCCAACAAGGGCCTGAGGCCGGCGACCTCGATCAAGTAGAAGGAGACGTAGATCAGCGAGGCTGCTGGGAGTGCTGGCTTCGCGGTAACGGCCCCGCCTGTACTCCGGGCAGGTGCGACGTCGATCTCGACCGACGCCCGCGTCCCGGCGGCATTCGACTTGAACCCTTGTTGGGCGGCGGCCACGAGGGATTCCACCCGACCTATCGCCCGCTCCACCTGGCCCCTGAAGACCATGTACGGAAAGAGCGTGATCAACGCCACCACCAGGCCGAGCGCCGTGGTCAGGAGGGCCTCGGCGATTCCAAGCGAGACGACGCTGGGGTCCGTCAAGTCGCCCTCGCCCCCGCCCAGGATCTCGGGCCAGTCCCGGATCCCCGTGTCCGTCGTGATCCCGATCGAGCCCCGCCCGTAGCGGTACGAGACCATGCGGAAGAAG
>CAZJCO010000323.1:0-3271 GCA_964544375.1 uncultured Myxococcales bacterium | reverse complement strand
GCACCATCCTGCTCTCGGCCGGCAACCTCACCATCAGCGGCGACGGCGCAAACGAGCGCGCGATCGACGCCAGCGGCGGAAAGCTGACGATCGGCAGCGGCACCTGGACCAATAACGCCGACCTGACGGTAAGCGGCGGCAACACGCTCGATCTCACGGGCACCTGGACCAACGCCGGCACGATCACCTCGACCAACGCGACGGTCAATTTGGGCGGCACCTTCTCTCTGTCGACCCTGGGCAGCTTCAGCCGCACGGGCGGCACGGTGAACCTCACCGGCGTCTTCGACAACGCCACGAATCTCGCGCTCGATGCGACCACCGGCAGCTGGCGTCTGGCCGGCGGCACGATCAACGGAGGCACGGTCAGCGGCTCGGGTGGTGCCGGCCTGGTGCTGACCAGCTCGAGCGGGACGCTCGACGGCGTGACGATGAACACGGGCATGGACCTGGCCTCGGACAGCAGCGGCGCTCGCGCGGTGATTGCAAGCGGGCTCACGCTCAACGGCACTGCCAACTTCGGCGCCAGCGCCTACCTGGTTTTCACCGGCAGCGGCGAGCAGCTGCTCGGCGGCACGGGCGAGCTGGTCTTCACCCACTATTACAACAGGCTCAACGTCAGCTCGGGCGCCAGCCTGCGCATCGGCTCGGGGATTACCGTGCGCGGCAGCGCCGGCCAGATCGGCCAGTTGGGCCGCGCTCTGTTGATCGAGGGCACGATCGACTCCGACGGCGGCGGCACGCTCGTTGTCGCCGGCACGCCCTGGACCAACCGCGGCACCATCCTGCTCTCGGCCGGCAACCTCACCATCAGCGGCGACGGCGCAAACGACGGTAGCATCGACGTACGCGCCGGAAGAACACTCACGGCGCAGAATAATTTAGGCAACGGATCGGGCGCTGCGGTGACCGTCGAAGTCGCCGGTCCCAGCAGCTACGGCAAACTCGCGATCGGCGGCCAAGCGACCTTGGACGGCAGCTTCAACATTGACCTGACCGGCGGTTTCGATCCGGCCGTCGGTTCAAGTTTTACGGTGCTCACCTGTGCATCCCATGTCGGAGATTTTACGACCTACAACGGCACGAGCATCGGCGGCAGCAAGCGCTTCGCCCCAACGCTCGGCACGACCGATCTGGTTCTGGACGTGGTGTCGCCCTAAGTACTCCGCCACGCCGGTTGGCAAAGAATTGTAGCCGCCGCCTGCGTGCGCTATGCGGGGCGAACCGGAGCTTCGTCGATGCCACGCAACATCTTCCTGATCTGCTCTTGGGCCGTCCCGGCCTTGGTGCTTTTTCTTGCCGTCTTTTGGCCGCCTGCGCTCTGGGCTCTGATTCCCCTCGCTTTTTTGGTCGCTGTCGGTACCTACGACCTCGTCCAACGCAAGCATTCCTTGCTGCGTATCTACCCGGTCATCGGTCACGGCCGGCGTCTGATGGAATCGATTCGGCCGGAAATCCAGCAATACTTCGTCGAGTCCGACATCGACGGCAGACCGTTCAGCCGTGAGTTTCGCTCGCTTGTCTACCAGCGCGCCAAGGGCGCGGTCGACACGCTGCCTTTCGGCACCCAGCGCGAGGTGACGCGCATCGGTTACGAATGGATGAACCATTCGCTTGCGCCCGCAGCGGTGCCGGCCGAAGAGCCTCGCGTGTCGATCGGCGGCGCCGATTGCAAACGGCCTTACGCCGCCTCCCACCTGAACATCTCTGCGATGAGCTACGGTGCGCTGAGCAAGAACGCCGTCTTGGCGCTCAACCTCGGTGCCCGACGCGGCGGCTTCGCCCACAACACCGGAGAGGGCAGCGTCAGTCCCTATCATCTCGAGCACGGCGGAGACTTGGTGTGGCAAGTCGGCACCGGATACTTCGGCTGCCGCAAGCGCGACGGCAGCTTCGACCCGGATCGTTTCGCCGAACAGGCGGCATGCGACAGCGTCAAGATGATCGAGATCAAGCTATCGCAAGGCGCCAAACCAGCGCACGGCGGGATTCTACCGGCAGCCAAGCTGACTCCCGAAGTCGCCGCGATTCGTGGCGTCGAGTTGGGCCGGGACGTGATCTCGCCGCCCGCGCATTCCGCGTTCGAGGGGCCGCGCGGCCTGCTTGAGTTCGTCGCACGGCTGCGGCAATTGTCCGGCGGCAAGCCGGTCGGCTTCAAGCTCTGCATAGGCCACCCTCCCGAGTTCCTCGGCATCTGCAAAGCCATGCTGGAAACCGAAATTTTGCCCGACTTCATCACCGTCGACGGCTGCGAAGGCGGCACCGGCGCGGCGCCGCTCGAGCTATCGAACTCGGTCGGCATGCCGATGCGCGACGGCTTGATGCTCGTACACAATGCGCTACGAGGCGTCGGCAAGCGCGATCAGATACGGGTCATCGCGGCCGGGAAAATCGTTAGCGCGTTTCATATTTTTCGCACGGTCGCACTCGGCGCCGACCTGTGCAATTCGGCGCGTGCGATGATGCTCGCGCTCGGCTGCATTCAGGCACGCCGGTGCAACCTCAACACTTGCCCGGTCGGAGTTGCCACACAGGATCCGACCCGCGTCCACGCGCTCGACGTCGAAGACAAGGCTGCTCGCGTCACGCGTTACCACCGTGCGACGGTGCATTCTTTCCTCGAATTGGTCGCGGCAGCAGGCCTGCGCTCGCCAGACGAGATCGGGCCGGAGCACGTGCTGCGAAGAACCAGCGCAACGGAGATCAAACGCTTCGACGAGATCTACGCCTGCATCTCAAGCGGCTGCCTACTCGAGTCGCCTTGTGTTCCGGAGTCCTGGATTCGCGATTGGACGGCGGCGAGCGCCGAGCAGTGGGTGCCGGCAGTGGCGACCTGGCCGGGCTGAGCGCACGGGCCGACACGCGCACGAATCGCCCGGAGTGAGATTGGTAGAAGCGGCTGACGATTTCCGATGTTATGACGCCGTTTCCGGCCAGTACACATTCAAAGTCCAGAGAATGAAACCACAATGACACTCAGTGATATTTTCCGGTTAAAATCATTCGCAGCATGAAACTCTTGCAACTCAGCTTCTTCACCGTCTGTGCCACACTGCTCACCGCAGCTTCTGTCTGCGCCGCCGATCGTTATGAACCAACGTGGGTCTCGCTGTCAAAGAACCCGATTCCCCAGTGGCTCAAGGATGCCAAGTTCGGTGTCTACACGCACTGGGGCGTCTTTTCGGTTCCGGCGTACGGTGGGCCGGACTATATCCGGAATCTCTACGAAGGCTCGAGGAATGACGAAAAGGGCGTCTATTCTTACCACGTC
>CAZJCO010000322.1:0-3294 GCA_964544375.1 uncultured Myxococcales bacterium | reverse complement strand
AGGATCAGTCCTACTTTCTCTTCGAAATGAGCCAGCGGGAACTGGCCGGCACGCTGTTTCCGGTAGGGCACCTGCGCAAGGCCGAGGTACGCCGGCACGCTGCGGCCTTGGGACTTGAGGTCGCCGAAAAAGCCGAAAGCCAGGAGATTTGCTTCGTTCGCGACGGCGGTTACGCCGACTTCGTCGAACGCTACGATGCGACCAAGGTGCGCCCGGGCAAGATTGTCGACCAGCAGGGCAGGGTGCTCGGCAGGCACGGCGGCGTGCAGCGCTTTACCGTCGGCCAACGGCGCGGTCTCGGCATCAGCGCCTCCAAGCCACTCTACGTCGGCGCCATCGATGCCGAGGACGGAACCGTGACGGTCGTGCCCCGCGCCGGGCTGCTGGCCGGCGGGTTGGAGGCGGACGGCGCTAGCTGGGTCTCCGACGCGCCCGAGCCGGCGTCGAGCCGGCTCCATGCCAAGATACGTTACCGCCACCGCGCGGTCGCAGCGACCCTGACCCAGACCTCGGCGGACGGGCGGCTGCAGATTCTCTTCGATCAGGGTCAGGAGGCGGTCGCACCGGGGCAGGCCGTGGTCTTCTATCGCGGAGAGGAGGTTCTCGGCGGCGCTTGGATACGGCGCGCGCTGCCGCTGACGAGGGAAGCCCGATGCGCGTAGCGGTCGCGACACTCGGCTGCAAGGTCAATCAGTACGACAGCGCGGTCTTCGGTCGTCTCTTCGGAGAACGCGGCTGGCAGCGCGTCGGCTTCGACGATCAGGCCGACGCTTACGTCGTCAATAGCTGCACCGTTACCGACCGCGCCGATGCCGATGCACGGCGCTTGGCGCGCCGCGCCCGGCGCCGCAATCCGCAGGCACGCGTCATCATGACCGGCTGCTACGCTCAGGCGACGCCGGCGGCCGTCTCGGCGCTCGCGGAAGTCGATTACGTCATCGGCCTCGGCCGTCTCGCCGATCTACTGTCGGCAGTCGAAGGAGAACTCGCCGAGCGCGTCGCCGTGTCCGACCTGCGAAAGAGCGAATCGGTCGACACCTTCGGAATCGAAACCTTTCCCGGACGCTCGCGGGCGTTCGTCAAGGTTCAGGAAGGTTGCGATTTGTTTTGCTCCTTCTGCATCATACCGATCGCCCGGGGGGCCAGTCGTAGCGTCAAGCCGCGGCGGGTGCTCGACGAGATCACCCGGCTCGAAGCCAGCGGATACGGCGAGATTGTTCTGACCGGCGTACATCTGGGCGGCTACGGGCGCGATCTCGATCCGGCAACGGATTTGGTTTGGCTGCTCGAAGCCGCGGCCGAGCAGGCAACCACTTCGCGCATCCGTCTCAGCTCGATCGATCCGCCCGAGATCAGCCGGCGCTTGGTTTCGGTCGTCGCCTCGAACAACGTCTTTTGCGATCATTTTCACGTGCCGCTGCAGGCCGGCGACGATCGCACGCTCGAGCGCATGCGCCGCCGCTACGACACCGAGCAGGCCGCGGCGGCAATCGAGATGTTGCGGGCAGACGTCCCGGACCTCTGTCTCGGAACGGATATCATCACCGGCTTCCCCGGCGAGACCGACGAGGAGTTCGAAAACACGCTGCGCTTCATCGAACGAATCGAGCCGGCCTACCTCCACGTGTTTCCCTACTCCAAGAGGCATTCCACCGCCGCGGCCAAACGTTGGCAGGAGGTCCCTTCGGCGGTCGCCCGCGAGCGTGCCAAGCGCTTGCGGACGATCGACGCCGATTTGCGCCGCCGCTACGAGGAGCGCTTCGTCGGACAGACCTTGGACGTTCTTTTCGAAGGAGCCTCCGACGCTCGCTCCGAAACAGAGCTGGCCGGCCGCACGAGCAATTATTTGCGGATCCGCGTGGCCGGCAGCCGCCAGCGCGCAGGCCGCCGCGCTCGTGTTCTCGTCTGCGAACGAAGCACATCCGGTCTGATCGGGAGGCTACTGTGAGTACGCCTCCCGACGCGGTAGCTCCGCGTAGCGATCTCGAAGCGCTGGCACGCGTTCTCGGGCACCGTTTCAGCGATCGGGGTTTGCTCGAGCGCGCCTTGGTTCACGCGTCGAATCGCGGGCAGTGGAACGCCGGAGACAACGAGACGCTGGAGTTTTTGGGCGACGCGGTGATCGATTTGGTGATCGCCGAGCGTCTGCTCGAAGAAAACCCGAACAGCGATGAGGGACAGCTCTCGCGCCTGCGCGCTGCCCTGGTAAGCGCTCGCGGCCTGGCGAGTTTGGCCGAAGAACTCGGATTGGCGGCCTGGATTCGCCTGGGACCCGGTGAGGAACATAGCGGCGGGCGCGCAAAACCCAACATCCTCGCAGGTTGTTACGAAGCCGTCGTCGGGGCAATTTTCCTCGACGGCGGCTACGACGCCGCCCGCGACGCCGTGCGCGAGCATTTCGGTGGCGAGCTATCGCGTCGCGCGCAGATCGAAGTCGACTACAAGACCGCGCTGCAGGAAGCCACCCAAGCCTGCTACAAGACGACCCCCGAATACCGCGTGACATCGGTCCGTGGACCGGATCACGACCGCCGTTACCGCGTGGAGGTGCTAATCGAAGGTGGCGTGCTCGGCAGCGGCGACGGCAGCAGCCGCAAACGCGCCGAACAGGCCGCCGCCGAGCAAGCCCTGGCGGCGATCAATAGCACCGACGATGATCGGGACTGAAGAACAACCGCGCGTGGCCGTCGTCGCTCTTGCTGGAGCGCCCAACGCCGGCAAGTCGACCTTGCTGAACCGCATTCTCGGGCAAAAGTTGAGCATCGCGACGGCGAAGCCTCAGACGACGCGTCGCGGAGTGATCGGCGTCACCTCGCGAGGCAGTGTGCAGTTGGTGCTGACCGATACGCCGGGGGTCCATCGGCCGCGTTCGCCGGTCGACGAACGCAGCGTCCGCCGCGCACGCTCAGGCATCAGCCAGGCCGACATCACCTGCTGGCTGGTGGCCGCCGACCGCGGCTTGGGATCGATCGATCGCAGGGAACTAGCCGGCTTGGCCGAGCGAGAGCTGCTGGTCGTGCTCAACAAGGTCGACCTGGTTGCCAGGCCGCGCCTTTTGCCGATCATCGCCGAGATCGATCGCATCGTGCCCGGAGCGGAATGCATTCCTACCAGCGCACGGACCGGAGACAACGTCGAGCTTTTGTGCCGGCGCCTCGCTGAACTCGCGCCTCCCGGCAAGTGGCTTTACCCGGCCGACGCGCTCACCGATCAGCCGATGCGTTTTCTTGCCGCCGAACTCGTACGCGAGCAACTTCTCGAACAACTGACGGAAGAAGTGCCTGACCAAATGCT
>CAZJCO010000321.1:0-3326 GCA_964544375.1 uncultured Myxococcales bacterium | reverse complement strand
CCCCCCCGCGGTCCGAGCGCCCGACGGCGACGCCCCGGGCGGCAAGCACTTCGGCGGCAGCCACGATCTCGTCTTCGGGCGCGTGCCGTCCAAGCGTGATGGTCGGCGGGTGCTCGCAAGAAACGAGCGTATCGGCAATCTCTCCGGCGCAGCACTGGCGCCAGAGGGCGATCTGGCGAGCGAGCGCCTCGGCGTAAGGCACCCTGCCCCATTCGACCTGCTGCGGCGCGCTGCGCTGAAGGCCGTGAGCTTTGCCGGCCGGATCCATCGGTTCAGACGATAACCGCGTGCATTTCCAGCCTCAACAAGTAGGCTGAACGCCCATGCGCCGGTCTTCTCGCGTCCTCATCCTGGGAGTCGTTCTGCTCGTCTTGGGCACGGGCAACTGGATCATGGGCGCCGACAAGATGCATCACTACGGCCGCCGCCAGCGCCAAGCCGTGGCCCGCGGTGGGCCTTCGGTTCGCACGCCGATCGAGGGAACGGCGGCGATTCTCGATCCCCACCCCGAAGCACGCGAACTCTACGACGACGCGACCGCCAAGTACGAGTACTACCGCATCGTCTACCGCGGCGGTCGCCTGCTGGTGGTTCTCGGCGTGTTGCTTACGGCCGGCGCAGTGATTCGAAGGGTGCTCGTTCCAGAGCCTCCGGCCTACCTAGAGCACCGCTGAACGAACAAGAGCGAACGCTAACCGGAGACGCTCCTCGCTTTTGATTTACGCGTCTTTTCGCTGCCGCTGTATTGACCCTGTACAGCCTTGCACGGTATCTTAAAGCGTCTACCGGCGCGCGAGTGGCGCTGGCTGTGGAAGGTTGGGGCGGACGATGCGCGGAGCTGCAAGACAGGCGGGCGGACGATGAGTCTATTTGCGGCTCTGGCTCTGGCTGCCGTCTCTACCAATCTGGTTCTCGGGGCGGTGGTTCTTCAGCGCCACCGCCTTCTCGCCAACCGAATGTTCTTTCTCTTTTGCGTTTGCCTGGCGACTTGGTCGCTGTCGGTTTACGTTCTGACGGAACCCGACAGCTCGGCCGGTACGGCCCTGGTTTGGGCGCGAATTCTGGTATCGGCCGCCGCGGTGGCTCCAACGGTGTTTCTGCACGTGGTGTTGCTCAACTTTGGCGAGGCCAAGCGGCGCGTTGCCATGCCGGCCTATGTTACCTCGGCCGTGTTGGTGCTGATGACCCTGAGCGGCCTGACCGTCGGTAGCGTGCGCCCCCTGACCCTCGGTGACGGTCGCTTCGGCTGGTACGGAGTGGCCTCTCCGGTGGCCGTCGTCGTTCCGCTGTTTGCGGCTACGGCCTCCTGGCTGGCGATCAGCGTTCTCTATCAGAACGCCCGCCACGCCAGTGGGATCCGCCGTGGCCAGGCGACCTACCTGTTGGTCGCGATTACGCCGGCGCTGGTCATTGGTCTGCACGATCTCGTCGGCTTGACGACCGAGCGCTACTTCGGCAGCGGCGTTTCGTTCATGCCGTTGTTTCCTCTGGCGTCGATCGTTTGGACCACGCTCGGTGGCTACGCGATCATGCGTCACCGCTTGATGGACCTCGACGCAGCGTTGCTCCGAGGCCTTGGAGAAGCCCTGCTCTTTGCCTTCGTCCTGATTCCCATGGCGCTGGCTTTGATCGCCGCGCAAAGGGCTTACTTCGGCCGCACGGTACCGGAGTTTTCGGCCGTGGCGATCACCATCTGTACGGCGGCCACCCTGGCGTTTCCGTTGCTGCGTGCCCTCTTGCGGGCCAAGCTGGGAAGCGTGCTGGTGAGGCGGGCGACATCCTATCGGCAGGCGCTGTTTGCCTTCAGCAACGAAGCGGCACGGATTCTCGACCTCGAGCGTCTGATCGACCGCGTGAACCAGGCATTGACAAAGGCCCTGCGCGTCGAGCACGCGGCCGTCTACGTCGCCGAGAGTGCCGCCAGTTGCCGTCTGGGGGGCGCTAGAGGAACATGCAGCCGGCCGCTGCCGGAGCGTCTTACGGGCGACAGTGCGCTGTTTCGCTGGCTCAGTGAGCACAGGTCGGCGGTCGTCCGCGAGGAACTCGAGCTGGCTGCCGACGGCCGGCCGGCGGCAGGCGAGACGGCACGCGCGATGAGCGATGCCGGTATCGAAGTCGCCGTGCCGATGTCGACGCCCGAAGGCTTCGAGGGCTTCGCGGTTTTGGGTCCGAAGGAAAACCGAGCGATGTTTTCGGAAGAAGACATCGAGGTACTCACCATCCTGGCCAACCAGCTGTCGACGGCGATGAGCAATGCTCAACTCTACGCCGACCTCAAACGCAGTCAGGAGCTCATTCAACGCTCCGATCGGCTCTCGGCGATCGGCACCATGGCGGCCGGCTTGGCACACGAAATTCGCAACCCGCTGGTGTCGATTCGAACGTTCACGCAGCTTCTTCCTGAGCGCGTAAACGACGAGGAGTTCCGCAGCAAGTTCTTCGACCTCACGTTATCGGAAGTCGATCGGATCTGCGCCTTGGTAAGCGAGCTGCTCGCGTTCGCCCGTCCGGCGCCGGCGCAACTACAGAGCGTCGATATCAACGGCACACTCGACCGCATCTGCCTGCTGCTCGAGTCGCAAGCGCGCAATCGCGGCGTCAGCCTGACCAAGCAGTTCCAGCAGGATCTCGCCTACGTCACCGTCGACGAGGACCAGATCAAACAAGTGGCGATGAACATCGTTCTCAATGCGATCCAGGCGTGCAAGGACGGCGGCGCAGTCGAGGTCCGGACGCGCCACGGCGGAAAAGACGATGCCTACGTTTGCATCGAGGTGTCCGACACCGGCAGGGGCATCGATGCGGCCGTGGCCGAACAGATCTTCGATCCCTTTTTCACCACGCGAAGCGAGGGCACGGGCCTCGGCCTCTCGATTGCGCACCAAATCGTGACGCGCCACGGCGGTTACATCGACGTTCGCAGTCAACCCGAGCGAGGCACGGCGTTCATGGTGTTCTTGCCGGTCGATTCGGCCGTCGTCGAAGAAGCCGCCGACCGCTCGCCCGAGGAAGCGCTGCCGCATGGCTAGGATCGCGCTGATTGACCCCGGCGGTCGCATGGCCGGTACGATTCGCGCGGTGCTCGGCGCGCAGCAGCACGAGATTTCCGTCAGTGCGCGAATGCACGCGCCGGGCGGTGCCGATTTGGTCATCGTCGACGTTCCTCGCCTGAGTGCGGCGGACCAACCGGGTCTGCGCAGCCTGCGTTCCTTCGGACCGGTGTTGGTCCTGATCGATCGTCGCAGCCCGGTGCCGGCCTTTTTGAGCGAAGGCCGCGGCCTGCGCCTGCTGCGCAAGCCGTTCGAAGCCTTCGAGCTGCGCCTGAC
>CAZJCO010000320.1:0-3403 GCA_964544375.1 uncultured Myxococcales bacterium | reverse complement strand
TCGAGCTGCACACGCGCGTGCTCAATTTCCGGAGCAAACGTCGTCGCCGGCATCAGCGTGACCGTCACCCCCGAGGCCCGGGTCGGCACGCGCACCATCAGCAGATCCTTCCTGCCGTCGCCCAGGGTTCCCCGCGTTGCCGCCACGAGCAAGAAGTCGGCCGAGGTCCCAAGCGTGGACCATTGTTTTTGGCCCGTCAGACGGTAGCCTCCGCCAGCGGCTTCGGTGAGCGCCGTCTCGATGGCGCGCGGATGCGCGCCTCCCTCTTCGGTAATACAGATCGAAAGGATGGCCTCGGGCGATCCGCCGGCAAGCAGACGCCGGAGCGCTGCCTGAATTCCCGCGGCAAATGCGTAGGCGATACGGTCGCTATCGAACCCTGCGGTCAGGGCCCGATCGATCGGCTGCTTCCAGCAGGCGTGCGTGCGTGCGTGGTAGCACCACCAAGCGCGAAAGTCGGCGAAGCGGTCATCGAGCGAGAGTCGCTCGCTAGCTTGCAAGAGATAGCGCAATGTTGCCGCGTATCCGCTGCTGTTTGCCGTCATATCTTCGTTCCGGTGGGCCGGCCGAGCCCGATTCGCCACCGGAGCCGCGCGTCTCAGGCGATCTTGCGCAGGGTTCGCACACCACGAGCCACGGCAGTAGCCGTCTCAGCGAGCAGCGCCTCGGTTTCGTCCCAACCGATGCAAGCATCCGTGATCGAAACACCGTAGGCAAGCGCTACTCCTTTCTTCCAATCCTGCTTGCCGGCAAGGAGGTTGCTCTCGAGCATCAGGCCCATCAACTCGCGCCGCCCGCGACCGAACTGCTCGACCACGGTACGGCAGATGCCCGCCTGCCGATGGTGGTCTTTGCCGGAGTTGCCGTGCGAGCAGTCCACCATGACAGAACGCGCCGGCGTTTCGGCGGCGAGCGCTTCGAGCGCCGCCTCGACGTGCTGCGAATCGTAGTTCGGGCGGCCTCCACCACCGCGCAAAATGATGTGGCAATTCGAATTTCCCTTGGTCCGCACGACCGCAGCCGCGCCGTCGGAGGTGATACCCAAGAAACTGTGCGAGTGCCGAGCCGAAACCATACCGTTGATGGCAGTGGCGAGGTTCCCGTCCGTACCGTTTTTGAAACCGACCGGCATCGACAAGCCACTGGCCATCTCGCGGTGCGTCTGACTCTCCGCCGTGCGCGCGCCGATCGCCGCCCAACTAATCAGGTCGCCTTTGTACTGCGGCACCACTGGATCGAGGAACTCCGTCGCACAAGCGACGCCCAATTCGTTGATATCGAGAAGCAAAGAGCGCGCCAGTTCGAGGCCGGCCGGCACGTCGCAGGAGCCATCGAGGCGCGGGTCGTTGATCAAGCCTTTCCAGCCAACGGTGGTCCGTGGTTTCTCGAAATAGGTGCGCATGACGATCACGAGTTCGTTGCTGGTCCGCTCGGCTACCCGCCGTAGCCGTTGCGCGTAATCCATCGCCGCCGCGGGATCGTGGATCGAGCACGGCCCCACCACGACCAGCAGACGGTGGCGGTCCCGGCCATGCAGGATGTCACGGATCGCCGAGCGGGTATCGATCACCACGCGCGCGGCGCGCTCGCTGAGCGGCAGCTTCGCCTTGATCTCGCGAGGCGGCACCAGCGCCCTCAAGTCGATCAGGTTTCGGTCTTCAATTCGTTCGTCGATCGTCATCTTCGGTCTCCCGCACCATAAAAAAAGCCCCGAGAAGTCTCGGGGCTTTCAGTGAAAGACAGGTGCTCTTGCGACGCAGTTACCCGCTCACCTCCGGCCCCGTAGGAGCCCAGATAAAGAAATACGAAAAGCGAGTATTCGTGCGACCATTCACAACCTTATATTTAGCGCCAAGAAGACGCCGCGTCAAGCGCTTTTCTGAGCGATCAGACCGCGACAGCGAGGCTTTCGACCGGCCGGAGCCGAGTCTACTGCCAAAGGAAGACTCCTGTCGAGCCGATCGCGTTCTTTACCCTGGCGCGAAAAGCCACCTTGCCCAAAGGGCTGGTATTCGGCAGAAATGGCCGATGAAAGGTCGCGCCGGGATTGTCGGGAACCGCATCCCCTCGAAAGACGATCTGATCGGGGACGGTCGCCAAGGCGTCGAGCTTGTAGATCGCCCGTCCATGGCTGACTCCACGCGCCGAGGCAAAGAAAACGATTCGCTCGTTGTCGTCGATGGTCGGTGAATCCAGCCGGCGTACGGTATTTGGCATCGGTTCGGAATCCAAAGATCCGGCAGCAAAACGAGCATCCGCCGCGGCCGCGGGACAAGACGCGGGGTCGCAAGTGTACAACCCGTCCTCCTTGCCGCCGGCACCGCTGACGCGAGCGCGAAAGACGACGACGCCATCGTTTTCGATACCCGGCGGATCCCTGAAAGCGCTGTAGGTAGCAGGACCGATGGCGACGGAGTTGGCCGCTTCTCCGACAAGCGCGAGCGTTTCTATCGCCCCGCCGTAAGTCAAGCGAAAGACGCCGCCAACGGCACTTTCACTGGCGTTCGAGCAGTTCGCCTTCGTCGATGCACGAAATACGATTCCCCACGTGCTTGCTCTCACGCCGGTCTCCATGCCGCAGAACGCGCGTCCCGGACGATCGGGCACCGAATCGCCATTGACGACCACGCTTTGCGGTACGCCGCTGCCGACGTGACAGTCCACATCGCCGCCGCTGCAGAGAAAGATCCCTTCCGTGACACCGCCACCGCCAGAAACGGTCGCGTAGAAAGCTACCCCCCCGAGTCCGGTCGTCACGGGCTGCTCGAATACGTTGAATGTTCCGCCGCTCGGCGTCGGCGCGCCGCGCACCGCGACGCCTCGAAGAATCGCTCCGTCGTACTGATAAATCCCCTGCCCGAAGTCGCTGACTCGCGACCGCCACACCACTCTGCCGGTAGATTCGACGAAAGGACGCGAAAAAGTGCGAAACGTTCCCCCTCCGGTCGGCGTGAGGTCCCCCTTCGACACGATCGAAAAGGCCGTCACGCCGGGCTCTCCCATGAACAATCCACGCAGCGCAGGCGTACCGGTCACCTTGGCCGAAGCGCGGTAAGCTACCGGCAAGCTGGCGAGATCACCGACGTTCGGCAGCTTCAGACTACGATACGTCGAACCGGCAGGCGGTCCGGGAGTCCCGACCAGGGCTACCGTCTGCACTGCGGCGTGAAGCGGACGCGCCCCCAAACAAACTGCCAAAGCGACCCAACATCCGACCAGCGCACACCTGAGGTTTCGATTCGACATCCGACACAGCATAACGGATTCAGCCTGCAACCACCGGGAACCCTCTGTCAAGATGCTTTTCCTGACGGCTCCGGCATCGCAGCACTGCGCCGCAAGTCGCCCCCCAATTGGGTGGGTCTTGTTCGATTGCGCAGCCTGTCTCATCTTTAGAGATGGG
>CAZJCO010000319.1:0-3403 GCA_964544375.1 uncultured Myxococcales bacterium | reverse complement strand
CAGGGCCACGATCTCGTGCGGGTCCCGCAAGCGCGAGATCGACTCGAACGCGACGCCGACGCTGACGCCGCCGAGGAGCAGGCCGTTCGCGAGGGCGGCCAGGATCTCGGCGCGGCCGTAGCCGTAGCTCTTGCTGGCCGTGCGGGGCCGCGCGCTCATCCAGGCGGCAAAGAACGCGATTCCGAGGGCGCCGGCTCAAGCGGATTGCAAGAGCGTGATGACCACGACGAGGAAGATCCGCCGCAATCCACGATCGACGGCGAGCCGGCGGTCCTAACGCGCGTTGCCTGCCCCCGCTTCGTGCGTGCCCTATGGTACGAGACCGCCGAGCTCGCCCGTCGAATGAACGCCTCTGAGCTTTCCCCTTGGCAAACGGCCGAGACGATTGCCGCCGAAGCCTGCGCTACCGCCGGCCCTCTCGATGCTCTTTCGGCGGCTTCTGAGTCCCCGGCCCTGGACTCTCCACTGGACGGCTCGGCTGCCGTGGCCCTGCCGTCTTTTGCCGAGTGCGAAGAAGCCGAACCCGAACTGGCCCGCGACGCTTTTCCCTGGCTCGACTGGCAGCCTCTCGAACGCGACGTTCTTCCCGACCAGATCGCTTGCCTGGCCGACGACCTTGCCTCGCTCGACCCCTTTGCCGTTGATGCGCGCCTACGTGAGGCCCGCCGCGCGATGCAGGCAATCGACTACCAGACCGGCCGCCTGCTGCGCATGCTGGCCGACCACCGCCTGTATGAAGAGTTGGGCTTTCGCTCACTCGCCCGCTACGTCCGCGAACGCCTCGGCTTTTCCGCCCGCAAGGCAGCCATGCTCCTCACCGTCGAGCGCCGTGCTTGGCACAGTTCGCTCAAACTTACCGAGGCCTACCGCAGCGGGCGGCTGTCGCTGCTAGCCGCGCTGACGATTCTGCCGGTGGCGGACCAGCAGACCGCCGGTGCGTGGATCGAGCGGGCCGAGCGCGTCACGCTGCGTAGGCTCGCCGACGAGGTCGCCTGGGCGCTGGACCGCCGCGACTTGAGCGGACGCTTGGAGAGTTGCTCACCGCCGCCCGAGCAAAGCGGCTCGCACGAGTTGCGCGTGCAAATCGGTGCCATGCGCGAGCAGGCCCGGCTCCGCTGGAATCAGGCCCTGGACGGACACAGCGCCAACGGCGCCAACGGCGACAGCGACGGCGGCTGCCTGCGCGACCTCGCACTCGAGGCGGTCGTCGCCTTTCGCGCTCCGGCTTCCGTGGCAGCCTTGTTTCACGCGGCGATCGAACTCTGGCGGCCCTCCAATCAGCCCTCCTGGGTGGGACTGTGGCGCATGCTCGAACACGTCCGCGCCGAGTGGCTCTCCCAGCCGCGACACCGCGATCCGATCTTCGAACGGGACGGCTGGCGTTGCGCGGTACCCGGATGCAGCTCTCGCGGCAACCTGCAGGACCACCACCTGCTCTTCCGCTCGCGCGGCGGCACCAACGCGCGCGACAACCGCGTCACGCTCTGCGCATGGCATCACCTGCGAGGCGTCCACGGCGGTACGATCCGCGCCGAGGGCCGCGCGCCAGACCACATTACCTGGCAGCTCGGCCTTCGCCCCGGCGGCCGCCCTCCGTTGATGACGCTCGTCGGCGAACGCTACGTCGAGCCTCCGTTGGCGGCCGCATGGGCCTCCCGAACGGCGCCACTGGCATGAAGCTGGAACATGTTCTACTTTCGGCCCGTCCGCTAAGCCGCGCGCCGCCAACGGCGTCGACGGCCTGATGCGGAATCGGAGGTTCCCTCGATGCCCGACTATGGTTTTTGGAACACTGCGACGGCCCATCCTGATCGCCTCGCGCTAGCAACGGCCGACGCAAAGGAATACTCGGCCGGCGAATTGGCTGCCGCCTCCAACCGACTGGCACGCGGCCTGCGCTCGCTCGGCCTCGGCAGGGGGGACGTCGTCGCGACAGTCCTTCCCAACGGCGTCGAGATGATCGAGCTATACCTGGCCTGCTTTCAGTCGGGCATGTACCTGGTCCCCATCAACCACCATCTGGTCGGCGCCGAGATCGCCTATATCATCTCGGACTCCGGCGCCAAGGTCTTCGTCGGCCACGAGCGCTTCGCCGCTGAATGCTCCAAGGCGGCCGCCGAAGCCGGGCTACCCGCCGGCCATTCGGTCGCCGTCGGCCCGCTGGAAGGCTTCGGCGACTACGCCTCGCTCAAAGAAGGCCACTCCGACGCACCGCTCGACGATCGCAGCGCAGGCCAAGTCATGAACTATACCTCGGGCACCACCGGACGTCCGAAAGGCGTGCGGCGACCCCTGATGGAAGCCGATCCCGACATGGTCGGCTCAATGTACGCGATGTTCCTGGCAATGTTCGGCATTCAGCCCGAAGACGACAACGTCCACCTCTGCGGCTCGCCGCTTTACCATACCGCCGTCCTCATGTTCGCGACCTGCTCGCTGCACTACGGTCACAGCGTCGTGTTGATGGACAAGTGGACGCCCGAAGGCCAGCTCGAGCTCATTCAGAAGTACCGCGTGACGACCAGCCACATGGTACCGACTCAGTTCCATCGCACGCTCGCGCTGCCCGAGGAAGTCCGAGCGCCCTACGACGTCTCCTCGCTACGCTGCATGATTCACGCCGCGGCTCCCTGCCCGGTCGACATCAAACGCGCGATGCTCGACTGGTGGGGCCCGGTGATCTACGAATACTATGCCGCCAGCGAAGGCGGCGGCACGCTGGTCACCCCGCAGGAATGGTTGCAGTACCCCGGCACCGTCGGCCGCCCCTGGCCCGGCGCCGACGTCAAGATCTACGACGACGACGGCGACGAATGCCCCGCCGGACAACCGGGCACGGTCTACATGCTGCTCGGCCAGGCCGACTTCAAGTACCACAAGGACGACAAGAAGACGGCCGACAACCGGCGCGGCAACTACTTCACCGTCGGTGACGTCGGTTACCTCAACGAAGCGGGCTACCTGTTCCTGTGCGACCGCAAGATCGACATGATCATCTCCGGCGGTGTCAACATCTACCCGTCCGAGATTGAATCGGTGCTTCTCACCCACCCCAAAGTCGGCGACGCGGCGGCCTTCGGCATTCCGCACGAAGACTGGGGCGAAGAAGTCAAGGCGGTAATCGAGCCGGCCTCCGGCGTCGAGGCAGGCGAAGAACTGGCGGCGGAGATTCTATCTTTCTGCGAAGACAAGCTAGCCAAGTACAAGCGGCCAAAGACGATCGACTTCATCAAGGAGATGCCGCGCGATCCCAACGGCAAGCTCTACAAACGCAAGCTGCGTGATCCTTACTGGGAAGGCCGCGAGCGCGCGATCTGAGCGAGCCGGTCTAGCAAGCTAGCCTACAAGGCCTACAAGGCCTCGGCCAGCGTCTCGAGGACCAGCGGATCGCGCGTGCCGATCA
>CAZJCO010000318.1:0-3422 GCA_964544375.1 uncultured Myxococcales bacterium | reverse complement strand
ACCCGGGCGCGCTGCGAGGGGAGATGGAGCGAGGTGTATGCCCTGTGCGAGCATGCTCGCGAAGAAGCGGCGAAAGCGAGCCGCATCGGCGCGCCGTGCCTGCTCGAAATTGGTGACCGGGCCCGGATGAAAGAAAAAGCCGAACATGCCACCCACGGCGGTCGTACTGAGCTCGATTCCCCGCTCGGCCGCGATTTCCCGAAAACCGGTGGCCAGCGCCTGCGAGCGTTTGCCGAGCGCCTCGTAGACACCCGGCTCCTCGAGCCGTTCGAGGGTTACGAGGCCTGCCGCCACCGCAAGCGGATTACCCGAGAGCGTGCCCGCCTGATAGACATCGCCGGCCGGGGCGACGTGCATCATATATTCGCGCCGGCCACCATAGGCGGCGGCCGGCAGGCCACCTCCCACCACTTTGCCCAGGCACGTGAGATCCGGCTTCACACGGTAATGGCGCTGCGCGCCACCGCGCGCCACCCGAAAGCCGGTCATCACTTCGTCGAGAATCAACAACGCGCCGTGCTCGTCACAGAGTCGGCGCAGGCCCTGCAGAAATCCCGGCTGCGGCGGCACACAGCCCATGTTTCCGGCCACCGGCTCGACGATCACGCAGGCGATCTCGCCCGCCCAGCGCCCGAAAGCCTGCTCGGCCGCCGCTAGATCGTTGTAGGGCGCTTGGACTGTCAATTCGGTCATGGCCGCGGGCACGCCGGGCGAACCCGGGATGCCTAGTGTTGCCACCCCGCTACCGGCACCGACGAGCAGTCCGTCGGAGTGGCCGTGGTAGCAGCCCTCGAATTTGAGGACCCGCGGCCGACCGGTCACGCCACGAGCCAGCCGGATGGCGCTCATGGTGGCCTCGGTGCCCGAACTCACCATGCGCAGCATCTGCACCGACGGCAGCACGCGCCGCACGGCCGCCGCCAGCTGTGTCTCCCTCTCCGTCGGAGCGCCGAAACTGGTTCCCTGGGCCAGGGCAGCTCGCACCGCCTTGAGCACGGCTGCGTGCGCATGCCCGAGGATCATCGGCCCCCAGGAGCCCACGAAATCGATGTACTCGTTGCCGTCCGCATCCCAGATTCGACATCCCTTGGCCCGCGCTATGAAAGGCGGCGCGCCGCCGACGGCTCGATACGCCCGCACGGGGCTGTTGACTCCACCCGGAATGAGCCTTTTGGCCTGACTGAAGAGCTTTCGCGAACGTGTTCTTTTCACCGCCACTTCTTCTTATCTCCTGCATGAGCGCATGAGCCGCTGCGCGGGTCTGTAGTGCGAGTCGAAATCGCGGCGGCGCCTTCCGGAAAGAAGGCCGGCGGCCTCAGCCTTCCGGCTCCCCTTCGCCTGTCGGTGCTCCCGTCTCGCCATCCGATCCGTCGTTCGAGGCGTCTTCTTCTACCTCGGCTACTTCGGCTACCTCAGCCCGAGACGGCGCCTCCCTCTGCGTCGCGGGTTGCGCCTCGGACTCACTCGTCGCGGAAGTTTCGAGATCGGCCTCTGCCAGTCGCGCCAATGCGACGATTCGTTCCTCGGCCGCCAGTGCCATCAAGCGTACTCCCTGCGTAGCACGCCCCATTGTCGAAATACCATCAACACCACAACGCAGCACCTTACCGCCGTTCGTGATGAAGACTACATCGTCGCTTTCGAGTACTTGATTGACTCCCACCACCGAGCCGTTTCGCTCAGTCGTGCGGATATTGATGATGCCCTGCCCACCTCGGCGCTGGACCCGGTAGTCTGAGAGCGCGGTTCGCTTTCCGTAGCCGTTTTGCGTGATCGTCAGGATCGAGGCCTCTGGCGTCACGATTTCCATGCCGATCACCCGATCCTCGTTTCGAAGAGCGATTCCGCGCACGCCCGTGGCGGAGCGGCCCATGGCTCGGACGTCTCGCTCACTGAAGAGAATCGCCTTTCCCGACCGTGTCGCTAGCAGGACGTCGCTACTTCCGTAGCAACGCCCGGCCCCGATCAGCTCGTCTCCTTCACCGAGGCTCACGGCGATGATGCCGGCACGACGCGGATTGGCGTAGGCGCGCATCGGCGTCTTCTTGACGACGCCTTTCTGGGTACACAGGATGATGCACTCGGCGTCACCGAGGTCTTCGAAACGTCGCACCGGCAACATCGTCTGCACGCGTTCGCCTTCGGCGAGCTGCAATGCGTTGACGATCGCCTTTCCCTTGGCGGTGCGGCCGAGCTGCGGCAGTGCGTGGACCTTCAGCCAGTGAACCCGGCCGCGATTGGTGAAAAAGAGCAGATAAGCATGGGTCGAAGCGACCGCAATGTGCCGCGCGAAGTCCTCACTGCGCGTCTCCATCCCCTTGGCGCCCTTGCCACCCCGTCGCTGCGCGCGGTATGCCGTCACGGGATTGCGCTTGATATATCCCATGTGGGAGAGCGTGACGACCATGTCCTCTTCGACGATCAGGTCTTCATTGGTGATTCCGTTTATGGGCTCGACGATCTCCGTGCGGCGCGAGTCGCCGAAGCGATCGGCGACCTCTTTCGCCTCGTCGACGACGACCTCGAGGATCCTTTCGTCGCTTTCGAGCAACTCCTTCAAGTCGGCGATCTTCGCCCTCAACTCGGCGAGCTCCGCGGCCACCTTGTCGCGCTCGAGCGCCGTCAGAGAACGCAAGCGCATCTCGAGGATGGCCTGGGCCTGCCTTTCCGAGAGACCGAAACGCGTCATCAGCTCGGCGCGGGCGCTGGGGACGTCCGACGCGGCGCGAATCAGCGCGATAATCGCATCGAGTTGATCGAGGGCAATCTCGAAGCCCTCTAGAATGTGCGCGCGCGCCTCGGCCTGAGCGAGATCGTAGATCGTCCTGCGGATCACGACCTCTTTGCGAAATTCAATGAAGTGCCGGAGCGCTTCTTTGAGAGAGAGCGTCTGAGGCCGGCCGTTTACGAGGGCGAGCAAATTCACGCCGAAAGTCGTCTGCAGTGCCGTCGTCTTGTACAGCTGATTCAGCACGATTTCTTCAGCGGCGTCGCGACGCAATTCGATCACGATTCGCATGCCGGCGCGATTCGACTCATCACGCAGATCCGAAATACCCTCGAGGCGACCCTCTCGAACGAGTTCGGCCATGCGCTCGAGCAGTGCACCCTTGTTCACCTGGTACGGAATTTCGCTCACTACGATGCGCGTGCCGCGCCGTGTCTGCTCGAACTCAGCACGAGCGCGAAGGATCAGGTGACCGCGACCGGTTCGATAGTAATTGCGTACACCCTCGTCACCGCACAGCAGTGCGCCAGTTGGAAAGTCCGGGCCGGGCACCTTCTCCAGCAACTCGTCGACGCTGCAATCCGGCCGCTGTGCCTCCAGGATCAGGGCCTCTGTCAGTTCCCGCAGGTTGTGCGGTGGGATATTCGTTGCCATCCCGACTGCGATGCCCGCCGATCCGTTCGCCAAGAGAGTG
>CAZJCO010000317.1:0-3434 GCA_964544375.1 uncultured Myxococcales bacterium | reverse complement strand
GCGCGGCCACGCAGCCACAGTGCGAGTCCGAGATGGCGGTATTCGCCGGGGGTGCCGGCGTCGGCGCGCGGCGGAGCCTGATTCGTCGGCGTTGCGAAACGCGCGTTGCCGCGACCGCCGCGACCGCCGTGAGCGACGACCGCCGACGCGCCGGGCACCGTGAGATCGGCCAGCCGCTGCCCGCTGTCTTCGTCCGAAATCGTCGTTCCCACCGGTACCGAAAGCCGGAGTTCTTGGCCGTTGCGACCGTGTCGGCTTTTGCCGCTGCCGTCGGCACCACCTTCGGCCCGAAACCGTCGACGGAACCGATAGTAGGCCAGCGTGTTGATACCGCCGTCGGCGACGGCGATGATGTCGCCGCCGATGCCCCCGTCACCGCCGGCCGGGCCTCCGCGCGGTCGGAATTTTTCGTGCAAGAAGGCTACGCAGCCGTTTCCCCCGTCGCCGGCGGCGACGTGGATGCGGACCTCGTCGAGAAATTTCACGCCTTTGCAGGAGCGATGTCAGGCGGGGTGGACCGAGACGCGCCTCTTTTTCCGCCGGAACGGTTCGTAGTGGACGACGCCGTCGATCAACGCGAAAAGGGTGTAGTCACGACCCATCCCAACGCCGCTTCCCGGATGAATTCGGGTGCCGAGCTGACGCACGAGGATGTTGCCGGCGGTTACCCTCTGACCGGCAAAGATTTTGACTCCGCGCCGCTTGCCGGTGGTGTCCCGACCGTTTCTGCTGCTTCCTTGGCCTTTTTTGTGTGCCATGGCCGATGCGCTCCCGCCCGTCTAGACGTCGGTAACCCGAACGGTGGTTTCCCACTGCCGGTGCCCCTGCCGACGACGATAGTTCTTACGGCGTTTCTTCTTGTAGACCAAGATGCGTGGACCGCGGTCCTGAGCGATGATGACGCCGCTCACTTTGGCGCCAGCGACGAGCGGCGTACCGACTTCGGTCGACTCGCCGTCCGCGCGCAGCAGCACGTTGCCGAACTCGACGTGGTCGCCCGGGTTTCCTTCAATCTTCTCGATCGCGAGGGTCATGCCCGGACATACCCGATACTGCTTGCCACCCGTCTTGATTACCGCATAGGACATTCGTCTCACCTGCCTCGAATCCGAAAGTCTTGCGTTGTCTTTCGCCGATGTCAATCGCGACGCTACGACCTTGCTCGGCAGCCCCGCTCATGTCAGATTTTCCCGGCACGGACGCGACGATGGCGCAAGAGGGTACGGTTTGTGTGATGGCCAAGGAGCCGCAGCCGGGCAAGGTGAAGACGCGACTCTGCCCGCCGTTGGAGCCTTCGGCCGCAGCCGAGCTCCACGCGGCTTTCGTGCGCGATACGGTTCTTCGGCTGGCCGGCAGGCGGCGCTGGCGGGTGGTGCTGGCGGCCAGTCCCGACGGCAACGCGCCACGGCTCGCCGAATTGGCGGCGCAATCTTCCGTTACTTTTTGCTGGCAGGGATCCGGTGACCTCGGCGAGCGGATGCAGCGGGTGCTCGAGAAGTTTTGCGGCCGAGATTCCAAAGCTCTGGTTCTCGGCGCCGACACGCCGGATCTGCCGCTGAGCTACATCGAGGCCGCGTTCTCGGCGCTCGACAGCAGCCGCGCGGTATTGGGACCGGCGACGGATGGGGGATACTATTTGCTCGGCAGCATCGGCGTCGTGCCTCCGGTGTTCCGGCTCGATCGGCCTTGGGGGACCTCGGAGATCTTCGATGCCACGCTGCGAGCGTTGATCGAGTCCAGGGTTGCGACTACCGTCCTCGCTCCCTGGAACGACGTCGACGACGCGGCGGCGCTCGACGATCTACGGCGACGTCTCGATGGTGCCGCTAATGCACGGAGGGCGTTGCCCGCGACCTGTGCTGAGTTGAATCGGTGTTGGCCGGGAGGCCCGCTGTCTTGACGCGAATCCAGCGGGCGTCCGCAGTCGAGGAACGATGCGACACGAGACGACAGTATTCATCTGGGATCTCGACAAGACCTATCTCGTTTCCCACTTCGAGTCGCTGCGGCAACTGTTGCGGGTTCCATTCGAGAAGGCGCAGGACAAGGTCGCCGTTCCCGGCGCGGTGCCGTTGATCCGGGCGCTGCGACGCAGCCTACGGCGTCGCGGCCGGCCCGTACGAGTGTATTTCGTATCCGCATCGCCACCGCAGATCGCCGGTGCAATTCGGGAGAAACTGGCCCTCGACGGTATCGACTACGATGGTATCGCCTTCAAAGACCAGATGCGCCATCTCATGTCGGCGCGTTTCAGCGCGGTTCGGGAACACGTTGGGTACAAGCTCGAGCAACTGCTTCGCGATGCACGCGAACTGGAGCCCGAGTCGCGCTTGGTTCTTTTCGGTGACGACTGGGAGTCGGACCCACTGGTCTACTCTCTGTTTGCCGACATCATCGAGGGCCACCTCGAGTGCGAGCGCGTACTGCCGCTACTCGAGACGGCCGATGTCGACGAACACTACCTTTCTCGTATCGAGCGGCTGCTCTCCGGCGACCTGCCGCGGCTCGAAGTGCGCCGCATTTTCATTTTACGACAGCGCCCGGTGGCCGGAGCCGAATTCGACGTTTTCGGTGCGCGCCTGACGTGGGTCGATGACTACTTCGAAGCGGCACTCAAGCTGTTTTCCATGGGCTGCCTCGACGTTGCCGGGGTTCTCGACGTTGCCTTCGATCTGCGGCGTTCCCCGGCCCACCTCGCCGAGGCGCTCGACGAGTTCGATCGGCGGGGCGGCGTTGATCGTGCGGCTTTGGGCCCGGCGCTGCGTGCGCTGGAGCGTTCGGGGTTATTGCCGGCGGTTGCCGTGGGCCCGCCGTGGCGTCGCCTGCCGGCAGCGGCGCGGCGCCGCTTCGGCGGCGCGAACAAGCGTCGCCGTCCGACGGTCGCAGCAGACTACCAGGAGTTGCTCGAGCGTTGGTCCTACCGCGGCAGAAAGGAGGCAGGGCAGGCCAGTGAACGAAGCGACAGCGGCGATCGTAGTGCTGACAACCGTGGCTGATGAACAGGACGCTCGCAACGTTGCGGCCGAGCTAGTCGCCGAACGACTTGCGGCCTGCGTCTCGAGGCTGCCGGTTCGTTCTACATACCGTTGGCGTGAGGAGATCGTTGAAGACGGCGAGGTTCTGCTGCTGATCAAAACCGCCGCTTGGCGGCGAGAAGCGCTCGAGCGGCGTCTCGCGGAACTCAGCTCCTATGAGGTTCCCGAATTTGTCGTGTTGCCGGCCGCTGAGGTTGCCGAGAGTTATCTCGAGTGGCTGCTCGCCTCTAGCCGTGACCAGGACTGAGCCGGCGGTTCTTCGATGATCATGCTTCGTATCTCTGCGGCGCGGAGCCCGGCGGCGACCGTCTCGGCTCGCCGGCGGGTGTCGTGGGGGGCCAGCCGGGCGGCGGGGAAGGGCGGTTGGTCCGCGCCTCCCCCCACCTAGAGCGCAAAGGC
>CAZJCO010000316.1:0-3434 GCA_964544375.1 uncultured Myxococcales bacterium | reverse complement strand
ATCAAACCGCAGCGCGGCGTGGGGGTGTTGGGCGCCAATCGCCGCGGCGATCTCGCGCGCCGCTGGCAGCAATCGCTCGCGCTCGACGACCGAGTGGATTCCGCCGAGGCGGTAGGCTTCGTCGGCCGAAATCGTCTGGCCGGTGTAGAGCATCCAACGCACCTGCTGCATGGGAAACATGCGGTACAAGTGAGAGGCCGCGCCGAGCGCGCCGCGGTCGATTTCGGGCAATCCGAAGCTCGCGTCTTGGGAAGCAACGACGATGTCGGCGGAGCCGCAGATGCCGATGCCGCCGCCGAGGACGAAACCGTGGGCGGCGGCAATCACGGGCACCGCGCAATCGTAGATCGCGGCAAAGGTATCGTAACAGCCGCGGTTGACCTCGGTGATCCGCTTACTGTCGCGAGCCAGTTCCTTGATGTCGACGCCGGCGCAGAATCCCTTCCCCTCGGCCGACAAAAGAACGACGCGTACGTTTTCGTCGATGCCGAGCGCGCGCACGGTGTCGGCGAGCTTGAACCAACCGCCGCTGTCCAACGCGTTGACCGGCGGATGATCGATCGTCACATCGGCGACTCCGCCGTCTATTTTGATTTTGATCGGCATCTCACTTTCCCTCGGCCCGTTGTTCCGGTGCGTTCGCGCCCCCAAGCTCGGCTAGCCGGTTTTCGGCTTCGGTGACGATTCCAGCAATCAGTTCCCCGCAGCTCGGCCGGTCCTCGATCAGTCCGGCAACCTGACCGCTTGGTAAAACGCCGTCGGACGGACGGCCCTCGACCATCGCCTTCTGAATCAACATCGGAGCGTTGGCTGCCATCAGAATCTGCGAGCGCGTGAGTTTTTCGTTGCGTCGCATCGACAGCGCCGCCGAAATCAAATCGCGCACGGTCGCTCCGGTCATCTTACGGTAGGCCCATGCCGTCGCCAGCGCGCGCAGCAGCAAGGCCGGCCGGCTGGCACGCTCGAGCTCGGAAACCAACTCGTTTTGTATGACGCGTTGGGGCAAACCGTCGACGCGCGTGGTAATCAAGACGTCGGTCACGCCGGCGGCGAAGTACCGCTTGGCGGTCTCGGCCGGCAACGGGCTCTCGGCCGTGAGCAGAAACCGCGTCCCCATCGCAATGCCGGCCGCGCCAAAAGCCAACGCCGCGGCCAATCCGCGACCGTCGCGAAAACCGCCGGCAGCCAGCACCGGCACGTCGACGGCATCGACGACGCCTGGGACGAGCAACGAAGTCGGCACGGATCCCGTGTGTCCGCCGCCCTCGCCGCCCTGCGCAATGATCACGTCGGCGCCCAGCTGCACGGCCTTGACCGCGTGCCGCACGGCGCCCACGGTCGGCACGCAGAGGATGCCGGCCTTTTTGAAGCGCTCGATGAATGCCGGGTTGGGGGAGCGGCTGTAACTCGCCGCGCGCACGCCGTGGGAAACGATCAACTCGACGATGCGTTCGGCGCCGGGTTGCTCCATCAGAAAGTTGACGCCAAAGGGCCGATCGGTGAGTTCTTTTACCCGCCGAATGTCGCGGTCGGCCTGCTCGGGCGTCGAAACCGCCGCGGCGAGAAATCCCATGCCGCCGGCGTTGCAGGTACCGGCCACGAGTTCCGGCGTGGCAACCCACCCCATCGCCGTCTGAACGATCGGATACTCGATGCCAAGCAAGTCGCAGACCGCGGTGTGGACGAGTGACGCCATCGGTCCGGGCTATCGCTGCTTGACCGCGCCGGCGCGAAGATCGTGCGGATCGAGCGCGCGGATGATGTCGAGTTGCTGGCGGGTCGGCGCCGCGGTCTCGGCCAGCTCTGGCGCTACCGCCAGTTCGAAGCCGGTCGCCTGTCGTACTTCGTCGAGCGTTACTCCCGGGTGCAGCGAACGCACCCGCATCGAATGCTCGGGCGTCTCAAAGTCGAGCACCGCAAGGTTCGTCACCACCAAACGCAGTTCCATGAAATCGCGGCGCACGCCCTCGCTCCAGCGCGCAGGGTCGTAGCCGCAGCCCGAAGCCATGTCGACCTGCTCGACGAACGCGCGCGGCGAGTGGTCGGCGACAAAAAAGCTCGACGGGTGGTTGATGGTGTTGCCGGGAATCCCACGGACGCCGAGCAACTGCACCTTGGGCTTGGCCGGGTCTCCGATGAGGCTGATGTTGGTGCAGCCGAAGCGATCGATCTGCACCGGCATCGTCATCGCGTGGCGCCGCCCGGCCCACAGCAAGTCGAAGACCTGTCGAAACGGCAGCCAACCTTCCACCTGTAATTGGTAGTCGCCGCGCCGCCCGACCGGCGCCGGTTCCACCAGCAGTCGGCACTCGCTGTCGGTCATCAACAAGTCGGGCTCGAACGTAAGCTTGGCAAGGCTCGCTGCCAAACGTGGCACGGTGCCCATGCCCGAGGCCAGCACCTCACCGTCGCCGCGCCAGGCTTCGGCCGCGGCGCTGATGCAAAGTTCGGCAAGTGTGTATTCGCCGGTACCCATCAGAATACCGCCTGAGGGATCGCTTCGAGGCGCTCGGCTCCGCCGACGGCCTCGATGTAAGCCGCATCGTCGATGTCGATGTAGCTTGCGCGATAGTCTTGCCAACCCTCGCCGGCGGCTTTCGAGTACGTCTTCAGGTGCTCGACGTCGATGCCGTAGCGCGGGGCACAGGCCGTCGGATGCGCGCCGAAGGGAGCCTCGACCACGCCATCGACCATCGCGCGGTTGAGTAACAAGGTATGCATGCAGCCCTGCTCCGTGAGTTCGGCGGTCTCGACGATCTGCTCGCAACTGACGTAGCGCCGCTTGGCGGCCGCGCAATAGAGGTCGTCGAAGTACGGGTCGGGGCCGAGAACTTGCCCGTTGCCGCGGGCGTCGGCGTAGTTGACGTGCAGCAGAGCCGCGTCGAGTTCGAGCGCCGGCATCGCGAGCAGCACTTCGCCATCATTATAAGGAGAACGGATTTTCTTGATTTCGGGATTGAGCCGCTCGACGTCGGTACCGAGTCCCGCGCGCGTGGGCAAGAACGGCAACCGAGCGGCGGCCGCACGCAGCCCCCACTGCAGCATGCCCTCGTCGAGTTCCGTAACTTCGAGGCCGCCGGCCTGACGGGCGGCGCGAAAGTGTGCGTCGAGCGGGATCAAATCGAGCGAAACGAACCCGAACACGAGGCGACGTACCTTGCCGGCCGCGCACAGCATGCCGACGTCGGGACCGCCGTAGGAAACGACCGTGAGGTCCTTGACCGCCGAGCGTAGCAGCGCCCGCACGAGCGCCATCGGCTTGCGGCGGGCGCCCCCGCCCCCCGTGCCCCCGGGCCTCCCCCCGCGCCGCCCCGCGGCGACACCCCCCCCCCCCCCCCCCTTGTCTTACCCCCTCAACAGACCCGCCCCTTTCCCCCCCTTTTCCCCCCCGTCTGGCAAGCACCTCCCTTAAAAAAGAAAAAACCCCCCGGGGG
>CAZJCO010000315.1:0-3434 GCA_964544375.1 uncultured Myxococcales bacterium | reverse complement strand
TGTCGCCCGAGCGTCCCCCCGTGTGCGCTGATTCTCCGCTGGTGGCACCAGTTATCGTGCACACGTCGGGGCCGGCGCTTCCGCGGCCAGCCCCGACAGCCGATGAAACCACGCCGAACACTCGTCACTTCCCGCCAGTTTTTCGGCGCGGCGCCGAGGGACCGGCACGACGACGGCATCCCTTCAGGGATTGCCAAGGATCACTCCGACGACTGCATCGATTCCTGCGTCGAGCGCCGCGAGCGCAAAGGTCGGGTTGTGAACACCGTGGCTACCGTCGTTCGAAATCAGGACCCAATTCCATCCGGCCTTGATCAGCCGGGCGTCGGCGAAGTCGTACAGCTCGCACCGAGTCAGCGGGTCCGGACAAGCCAGCGAGATCCCGTCGAGGACGTCCACGTCGGACAGACGATACGGCCCCAAGATACTCGCGTCGGCGAGCGTCACGGTAATCGCCTGCCGTCCGTGGCTTTCGCCAAATTCAAGTTGCGCGATCTGGGCGGCGTCCGCGATCGTCGCCTCGCCGTTTAGATCGATCACGTTACCGGCGTTGATCTGATCGTCGATCAACAGCAGGATCGCGTCTTCGACGAGCATCTGCAGGTCGGCCAGGGTAACGTCGACGGCCTCCTCGACGCCGCTCGCATTGAAGGCGGCGCCGTGGCAGTTGCTGCAAATCGTGTCGCTGGCGGCAAAGGTGTGGTTGGTCCCACCCAGATTGTACGATAGCACGTCTGGCGGCAGCGTCTGCTCCATGTGGCAGTTGACACAGGTGTCTTTGACGAACGAGTGGCTCCCGCGGACGCCGACGCTAATCAGATACGCGTTCTGACCCAGCAGGACGTCGGCCTGCGACGATGGGTGGGGTGCTCGCGCGGCTTCCGACGTGCCGACGAACTGATCGAAGGTCGCGTCGTTGCGCCGTCCACGGCGCGAGTTGTGGCAGGGCATGCAAATCGCGCCCTTGCCCACACCGCGCGCCTGGAAGCCGCCGATCAGCGGCGGCGTACTTCCGCTGATGCGCACCGTGGCATTCGTGTCACTGCCGGAAACGTTACCGATGCGGTGCGGATCGTGGCAGGCGGTGCAAGTCTGCGGGTGAACTTCGTCGGCGCTCCAGGATACCGAGATGCTCGCCGTCGGATCGGTCGCCGGATCGTCGTCTAGCAACACCGGCAGCCAGGTGAGGAAACCGTTGGCCGTATGGCAGCGCGAGCAATTTCCGCTACTGCCTTCGTCGATTGCAAGCTCGTAATTCGCGTGGCCGCTGAGCTGCCACTGCTGGAAACGCGCGTGACGAAGCGGTTCGCCGTGGCATGCGGCGCACACGTCCGCAGAAAGGCTCACACGCGGATCGCCCAACATGTGCACGCCGCTGCTGCTCTGCGGTCCGTGGCAATTTTCGCACTGGATGTTGGCCAGCCGGGCCGCCGCCGGGTAGTTTGCCAACATGGCCGACCAGTTGCCGGCATCGGGGTTGTTGATCAGACCGGCGCTCAGGAAGTCGTCATAGTCGGCGGCGTCGTCAATTCCGCCGTTGGCGACGTCTTTGTCGTAACCGACCGTATGGCAACCGAAGCACCCTTCGCCGTAGTGGGTACTGGTATTGAGGTTGTTCGTCAGGATTTCAGCGTGTCCGGTCGCCCTCCAGGGGGTGAACAGATCGCGCGCGGGAGACCCGTCGTGGCAAAAATCGCAGTCCTCTGCCAGCGGCAGACCGTCGCCACCCTGCCCCGTAATCACGCCTTTCCAAGTTCCGGCATAGATCTCGAGCGTCACCACGTCGGTACCCGGTAGCCGCGTCGTATCGGTCACCGTCACTCTGTAAATACCGGGAGCATCCGTAATCAGCTCGGGATTCTGCGCCGTCGCATCGAGTAGCAGGGCGGCGGTGGATCCGGGAGGAACGCTATCGAGCGTCCAATCGTAGGTCGTGGCCGCACCCGTCTCGTCATTGAAACCGTCGGCGTCCACATCAACGTGATCCCGTCCGTGCAGCAGCACGGGAGTGCCGACCGCAACGTTACGAAGTCCGGGCGACGCCTTCCAGGGAAGCGCGGTATCCACGTCCACTTCGGCCGTGGCCACGCCGCAGCTCGTCGTTACCTCGACCTCCAAGCTCACGACTCCCGCTTCCTCCAAAGCGAACGGGTTTACCCCGACGACCTGGAAGCGGCTGGGTAAACCACCTGGAAACTCCCCTTCTGGAAGCTGAACGTTGTCGGGCAACTCCTCCTCGGTGATCGGCGGCTCGCTCAGGTGGTGGAAGAGTTCGGCTTTGTAATCACCTTCGCCAGCGAGAACGACGGTAGCCGAGGCACTGTCTGCCGGGTTGACCTGGGCGGCGGCTCCCGAAAGCTGCGACCACAGGATGCTCTGCACGGCGCAGTTGCCCGTCAGGTCGATGCTCGCCGTAGCCGTGAGAACACCGTCGGGAACCTCGTCACCCGTCACTGCCGCACTAACGGAAACGCTTGCGACCTCGAGTGTCGTCGATGTCGTCGAGCCTACGGTCGTCGTTGGCCCGCAGGAACAATTCAGCGGTCCCGGACCACCGACGGCATAAAGCAGGCAGGCGAGTGCATCGGTGCCGCTGATGCCGTCGCCACCGGTTACATCGCAGATACACGCCGGAGCACAGGTCTTCGAGCCGACCGACGCGGCCAGAATGTACAGACAATCGGCGGCCACCGGACGCAGCCCGTCGCTCAGCGGTTGGCCGCAATCGCCACGGGCCGCCGTCGCCGTCTGCGGCGCTGCCAAAATTGCCAAACTGAACGTAAGCGCTCCTATAAGCGAAAGTATGCTCTTCATTTTGTCCCCCTTGGATCAAACACGCTCATTTTGGCGTTGGCACGACGCTACCGCGCGAGGCAACAGAACGGTGCAAGACCCTACGCTGCCAGAACACCGTCTAAGGGTTGCTTGCAGTTGTATGCTAAGGAAGCTCTTCGGCGTGACCGACGCGCTGCACTCCATGCTTCACCCCCTCCGCATGCGTCGATCTCTCGACGCACGGTCCACCGGCATCCGGTCAGCTCACCACGCTGACGGCGTTCGACTCTCTAAACGACCGGCGGGATGCCGAGGACCGGGAAGGTCTCGGCGGCGCGGTGTCCCTGGATTCGCCAAAGCAAGCGTCGCCAAGACCCAACCCGCGGTAACGTGGTTCTGAACGCCGTTTTTTCCGACCTTTGCTGTCGCATAATGCATGCCAAAGTGCGTCGCTCGAAAACTCTGGAAGTAGGATCCATATTGAGACCAACGCCGAACGTTCGGCGTCATTCGACGAATTGTCGGCGGAGAAAACGCGATCAGAGCCGGCAGAGTTCCACGGGGTCGGAAATCCGACGGGCGGCGCTGAACGTCACGGCCGTGGCATCAACGACAGAGGCGGACAAGGTCGGTCGGGCCGCGACATGAAGTGCAGGCCG
>CAZJCO010000314.1:0-3449 GCA_964544375.1 uncultured Myxococcales bacterium | reverse complement strand
GACCGATGCGCGCGGACGTTGCGGCGGTTGGGCGGATGGAGGGGGCCGCGGCACCCCCCGCGGGGTGGCCGGCCTCCGGGCGGCACACGGGAGCCGATGGCGTAGAGGCCATTGAACGAGTCCGGTATGCCGTCAGTGAAATCGACGGTTCCGAGCTGGCCCGCGGCTCCCGTGGTTGGGTCGATCGTGTAGAGCTTCGCAAAGGACCCGACCAGACCGAGGTCGACGTCCCAGGTCATCCGCTGCACGTGTACCCCCATGTCGCCTATCAGGGTCTCAGCGCCTGTGGCCATGTTCATCATGTAGAGGTTGGGCGTGTCGATGGCGCTGGGCTCCGAACCACCCCAGGGCGTGCCGGCGCCGTACAGTCGCCGTGCGACCGGATCGTAGGCCAGCGCAACGATCATGACGTTCCTCGACGTCGTTCCCACCGGGGTTCCAATTCCGGTCGTGCTGTCGATCGTGATGAGGGTTGTCCTGTGAGCCGGGGCGTCGAGGCTTGATCCGTAGATGACACCATCGGCGACGGCCAAGCCTTCGACCGCCGGAAAGCCGATGGGCGTGCCGCTGACCCTTTGGGCAACGCCGCGCATGATGCCTTCGTGCGCGACGCGGACTAGGAGGTAATCGGTGAGGTTGGAGTTATCGAGTTCGGTACCGTAGAGGTCGTCGCCGAAAAAATCGGCCGAATAAACGCCTCCGATCGCCCCGAAGCCGGGGCCGTACAGCGGGACGCTGGTCACGACCGAGCCGTCCGTGGCGATGTTGAGGAAAAGCTGAAAGTTGGGAGTCGATAGCCGCGACTGGACGGCATAGATATTGTCGGTGTCGTTGCCGTGCGATGCCGGCACGCTACGGGGTGCGCCCGCGAGAGTGAGAGCCAGCAACAAGGCCGCCGGCCATACGAAGGATTTTGGATTCATGGCGATCCTGGACCCACTCTATAGCGCAATGCGGGGCGCCGGTCTAGACGGTATTCACTACGCGGGGCATTTCTCGTAAGCCCGCTCCGACGAACGCCGCGCGATTCTCCGGCTCGGCTAGTGAGGCATAGGCGCGCCACATCTCTGCTATGTGCGGCGCTCGCAATCCCCGGTCGTGAAAGAAGCGGCCTAGGTTGTTGCCGCGGTCGCGGACGAAGCCGGGGCAGAGCATCGGCATCAGGTAGTCGGCGCCGGGCAGGGCGAACAGACGGACCAACCAGCTCACCTCGCGGCCCAGACCACCCGATCCGGCTAGCCCCAGACGCTCGGCCTGCTCGGGATGCTGATAGGTGAACTGCATGGTAACCCCGCCTCCCAGCGACTGTCCGACGATAGTGGCGCGATCGATCGCGAGCGCAGCAAGCAGATCTCGCAAGCCGCTTGCATGGGCACCCCGAGCGAGTAGTCGCCGAGCGGCTTTGCCGATTCGCCGTGCCCGAGCAGATCGGGGGCGAGTACGGTGAAGCGGCGGGCGAGAAACGGCATCACTTCCTCCCACGTCCGTGAACTCCCGGCCATGCCGTGAATGAGCAGCAGCACCGGACCTTCGCCGGCTAGCCAACACCGTGAAAAACCGAAACAATCCTCGCCCGAGTTAACATAACGTTCAGAGCAGGACGCGCGCGTGTCGCGCCGGGATCAAGACGCATCTTCCTCGCTCAACACGATCCCATAGGGCAGGGGATCGCAAAAGACCCACTTGGAGTTCCTATCACCCTGGAACCCGCACGGCCTCCGCAAATCCTTGCGCGACTTCTGCCAATCTATGCGCGATCCGTACTAGCCGTCGTAAGGAAACAGCTCGGTCGACAAGTAGCGCTCCCCGCAACTGGGGATGATGACGACGATCGTCTTGCCCTTGTTTTCCGGGCGTCGCGCGACTTGGATCGCGGCCCACACCGCGGCTCCCGAGGAGATGCCGACCAAGATTCCCTCCTTCTTGGCGATCTCGCGCGAGGTTTCCATGGCGTTCTCGTTGCTGACTTGGACCACCTCGTCGAAGATCTCGGTATTTAGGATACCCGGAACGAAGCCGGCGCCGATTCCTTGAATCTTGTGTGGTCCCGGCTTCCCGCCGGATAGCACGGGAGAGCCTTCGGGTTCGACGGCGACGATGTGAATCTCCTTCTTGTGGGCCTTGAGGGCTTCGCCGGCGCCGGTAATGGTTCCGCCGGTTCCGATGCCCGAGACGAAGATATCCACTTCTCCCTCCGTATCGCGCCAGATCTCCTCGCCGGTCGTTTCGCGATGGACGCGGGGGTTGGCGGGGTTTTCGAACTGCTGCGGCATGAACGCGTGCGGAGTTTCGGAGACCAACTGTTCGGCCCGGCGGATGGCGCCGGGCATGCCTTCGCTTCCCGGCGTGAGCACCAACTCGGCTCCCAGTGCTTTGAGCAGTTTGCGTCGTTCGAGCGACATCGTCTCCGGCATCGTCAGCATCAGTCGATAGCCTTTCGCCGCGCAGACAAAGGCCAAGCCGATACCGGTGTTGCCGCTGGTCGGCTCGATGATCACGCTGTCGGGGCCGAGCTTGCCGTTGGCCTCTGCGTCTTCGATCATCGATACGCCGATGCGGTCCTTGACGCTGCCTAGCGGGTTTTGGAATTCGAGCTTGACCAGAATGGTGGCGTCGACGCCTTGGGTGACTCGATTGAGGCGAACGAGCGGGGTGTCCCCGACGAGCTTGGTAACGTCGGACGCATAACGCATGTGAAAACCTCCTAAGAAATTAGTGCCCGAGTCATAGCACAGTCCGGGTCAGGGATGCTAGCGACCACGGCGCCGAGCTTGGCCGCAAGTTCGTGCATTGGCGCAAGCGCCGTGTTAGCAGAAAACGTCCGTGTGTCAGGAGGTGGCTTCGTGGACCTTACGAAACTAGGTGTTTGGGCTTTTCTCGATGCAATGGCCGGAGCGGCGAGCGCCGACTTCGCTCGCAAAGTGGAATCGTGGGGCTATTCGGCGCTGTGGATTCCCGAGGCGGTCGGCCGCGAGGTCTTTTCTTCGGCTTCTTGGCTGCTGGCGGCTACCGAACGCCTCGTGGTTGCTACCGGTATCGCCAACATCTACGCGCGCGACGCCGTGACCATGGCCGCCGGGCACAAGACGCTGGCCGAACAGTCGGGCGGCCGCTTCCTGCTCGGCATCGGCGTATCGCACAAGCCTTTGGTCGAAGGCGTGCGCGGACACGACGCGAGCAAGCCGCTTTCGGCGATGCGCGGCTACCTCGACCGCATGGAAGCCGCGCCGTACGCGGCCGTGCCGCCGGCCGAGCCGATACCCGTCGTGATCGGAGCGCTGCACCCACGGATGCTCGAGCTTGCCGCCGAGCGTACGCGCGGAGCGCACCCTTACTTGGTTCCCCCCGAACACACCGCGTTTGCACGGGAAACGATGGGACCGGACGCTTGGCTCTGCGTCGAGCAAAAAGTGCTGCTCGAAACCGACGCGAGCAAAGCGCGTCAAGTC
>CAZJCO010000313.1:0-3452 GCA_964544375.1 uncultured Myxococcales bacterium | reverse complement strand
CGACTCACGAAAGTGCGCCGGACCGCGTCCTCGAGGGAACTCTCAGCTTCTCCTACGGCGTCAAGGCCAGTGGCTACTGCGCGCCGGGAAGCCAGAAGGTCCGCCTTCCGCTCGCGGTCGAGTAGGCGCCGCGGGGTCCCGCATCCCGTCCGCGGGCTCCCGATCCTGTGTCGATCTTCCTCTCTATCGCCCGGCGGAAGCGGAATCCGGCAATGGAGTAGGACCTCTTCGGTTCCGGCATTCGTGCCGGCCCCCGTTGGCTGCTGATTCCGGCATCCGTGCCTGGTCCCCAGCGGCTGTTTGTCCGGCATTCGTACCGGACCCCCGTGGACGCTCTGTATCCGGCCCCCGTGGACGCTCTGTATCCGGCACTTGTACCAAGCCCCCGTGGACTGGCTAGTCTGAAGTTCCCTCCTGTTCCCGCTCGTCCGTGGCCCCAATCCGCCTGCCTTCTGCTGGATTTCACCGCTTGAGGCGTGTTTTGGGTGATGCGTAACGTAGTCACTAATATGTCTTGACATAGCCTCGACTCATGGTAGTATTTGTTCATGGCCAAGCGAGGCGGTGCCATTCATGTCGTCACGACGACGCGGCGTTACAAGGGCAAGGTGTACCGCTCGCATCTGCTGCGACGCAGCTACCGCGAGGACGGCAAGGTCAAGAACGAAACGCTCGGCAACCTCTCGCATCTGCCGGACCACGTGATCGAGATCGTGCGGCGTGCACTCAAGGGCGAGTCTTTCGTCCCGGCCGACGGCTCCTTCGAGATCGTCGAGGGTGGTTCTCGGTTGCACGGGCACGTTGGCGCTGTGCTGAGCGCGATGAGGCGGCTCGGCTTCCCGGCACTCATCGCCTCGCGTTCCAGTCGGCAGCGCGATCTCGTCATGGCCATGGTCGTCGCACGAATCCTCGAGCCGCAGTCGAAGCTAGCCACCACTCGGTGGTGGAGCGACACCACTCTTGCCGAGATGCTCGACGTGGGCGATGCAGATGAAGACGACCTCTACCAAGCCATGGACTGGCTGCTCGAGCGTCAGCCGCACATCGAGAAGAAGCTTGCGGCCCGTCATTTGGCGCAGGATGGCTTGGCGCTCTACGACCTGACCTCCAGTTACTTCGAAGGCGTGACCTGTCCTCTGGCTGCCTTTGGGCACAACCGCGACGGCAAGAAGGGCAAGCTGCAGGTCAACTACGGCCTGCTGACCAACCGTCGGGGCATCCCTGTGTCGGTCTCGGTCTTCAAGGGCAACACGGGCGACCCGAAAACCCTGTTGCCGCAGGTCGACAAGGTGCGCCAGAGCTTCGGCCTCGAGCGTTTCGTGCTTGTGGGCGACCGCGGCATGCTGACGCAGAAACAGATCGACGCCGTGCAGAAAATGGAGGGCATCGACTGGATCGGAGCGCTTCGCCCTGAGGCGATCAAGAAGCTCGTCGGCGGGGGCGTGATCCAGATCGGGCTCTTCGACGAGCGCAATCTCTTCGAGCTCGCCCACCCAGACTATCCGGGGGAGCGGCTGGTGGTTTGCCGCAACCTGGAACTGGCTCATCGGCGCGCTGCCAAGCGCCAGAGCTTGCTCGACGCGACTGCCGCTGAACTCGCCAAGGTGCGCGGGATGGTCGAGCGTGGCCGCATTCGTGGTCAGGACAAGATTGGTGTGCGCGTAGGCAAGGTCCTCGACAAATACAAGGTCGGCAAGCACTTCGAACTCGAGATCGACGACGACGCTTTCGCATTTCGCATCCTCGAGCACAAGATCGCCGCCGAAGCCGCACTCGACGGTCTCTACGTCGTCCGGACCAGTCTGCCGGCGACTCGAATGGATGCCGACCAGACCGTGCGCAGCTACAAGCAGCTCAGCCAGGCCGAGCGCGCCTTCCGCTCCTTCAAGACCGTTGATCTGATGGTGCGTCCGATTCGTCATCGAAGCGAAGGTCGGGTCCGGGCACACATCTTCCTCTGCATGCTGGCCTACTACGTGTTGTGGCACATGATCGAGGCTTGGCGCCCGCTGCTCTTCGCGGATGAGGACCAAGAGGCCAAGAACAATCGGGATCCTGTCGCACCTGCCGAACGCTCGCAGGCTGCGATGAGAAAGGTCCACACTCGGCGCCTCGATGACGGCTCCCTCGTCCACAGTATCCAAACGCTGCTGGGCCACCTTGCGGCGATCGTCCGCAATACTTGTCGCTGCCGTGGCGCCGGGCCGGACGACCCGACCTTCGACATCGACACCACTCCTGACGCCAAGCAGCGACAGGCGCTCGACCTGCTCCAGACGATCAACTCGTAGACAGAAACACCACAAGCTGACCCGGAGCAAAACCCCGACAACCCTGGTACCACGCGAGATTCACCGGGGAACCGCGCCTCGGCGAGCGAGGAACTTCAGGCTAATTGACGAATCAGTCAGCGACGGGCCCGCGATTCCCCCCGCGGCCGGTGGCCGTAAGGAGGAAGACGCGTGACACGGCGCCTTTCAATCGATTTCGTCGGACGCGGGCTACGGCTGATCGAGCGGGTAGGCAACGCCCTGCCCCACCCCGCGACGCTCTTCGCGATGCTCGCGGGTTTCGTCGTTCTCGTATCGGGCCTCGCGGCGTGGGCCGGCTGGTCAGCGATCCACCCCGGAACCGGCGAGACCGTGCGGCCGATCAGTCTGCTTTCGATTCACGGCCTTCACAGAATGCTGACCGAATCGGTGACGAACTTCACCGGCTTCGCGCCTCTCGGCACGGTGCTGGTCTCGATGCTGGGTATCGGCGTCGCCGAGCGCACCGGACTGATCGGCACCGCGCTGCGCCTGCTGGTGATCTCCGCACCGCGCCAGTTGCTGACTTTCGTCATCGTGCTCGCGGGCATTCTTTCCAACACCGCCAGCGAGGTGGGCTACGTGCTGCTCGTCCCGCTGGGCGCGATGATCTTCCTCGCCGTCGGCCGCCACCCGATCGGTGGCCTCGCCGCTGCCTTCGCAGGCGTTTCGGGCGGCTACAGCGCCAACTTGCTGCTCGGCACGCTGGATCCGCTGCTCTCGGGGCTTTCGGAGGAGGCGGCGCACATCATCGCCCCCGGCTACCTGGTCAACCCGACCTGCAACTACTACTTCATGGTCGTCTCCACCTTCTTCATTGCCGTGACCGGGACCTTCGTCACCGAGCGGTGGGTCGTTCCGCGACTCGGCCGCTACCGCGGGGGCGGAGAGCAGACCGAAGACGACGGGCAGACGCTGCGGCCGCTGACGGGGAAGGAGAAGCGAGGCCTGCTCTACGCGCTGCTGGCGCTGATCGGGCTCACGCTCGTCATTCTCGCCGGCGCCATACCGGAGAGTGGCTTTCTCCGCGATCCGGCGACGGGCGGTCTGATCCGCTCGCCGCTGACGCAAGGTGTCGTCCCGATCATCTTCCTCGGCGCGGTGCTGCCGGGGCTGGCCTACGGCCTGGGCGCGCGCACGATC
>CAZJCO010000312.1:0-3453 GCA_964544375.1 uncultured Myxococcales bacterium | reverse complement strand
AGACCATCATTCGGCTGAGGATCCCTGCGCGTCCCGCGAGTAGCCTTCCTGCGCGCCGGCACTTGGACGCCGCCTGCCGTTCCGATAGTCTCCCCTCTCGACGAGTCCTCGAAGCGCCAGGATTCGGCGGCAGGCGAGGACGAAGAGGAGCCGACATGCCCGAGTTCAGCCGTAACCAAGTAGAGCGAGCGTTCAAAGAACGCATCGCGATTCAGGAGCGCGACGATTGGCAGGCGTTCGTCGAAACGTTTACCGACGACGCGGTCTACGTCGAGCATCACGAAGGGACGTTTCGCGGTAAAGAGAAGATTCGCGAGTGGATGATTCCCCTCATGGCCCAGTGCAAGGGCTGGACCTACCCGATCGAATGGGTGGCGATCGACGGTAATCGCGTCGTCTACAAGTGGCTCAATCGCCTGCCGGGGCGGCGTGCCGACGGTGGGTACTACGAGTTCGCCGGAATCACGGCGGCCGAGTACGCCGGCGGTGGGTTGTGGAGTTATCAAGAAGACGTTTACAACTGGCAACCGGCACTGGAGGTTCTCAAGCAGTGGAGCGCCGCGCGGAAGGCCGCCGAGTGAGCGGTCTAGCTTTCCCCGCCGCGCGCCCAAGGCGAAGGTTGCTTGCGGTGCTGCTACTGGCAGCGCTGGCTGCACCGGCGTGTTATCGGCCGACGATCGTCGAAGGCCCGCCAGCGCCGGACAAACTCGTCGGACTCCAGGGCGGTGGCCGCTGGCCGGCGGTTCGCGGCCTCAAGCTGCACGTCTTCAACACCGGCGAGAATCGCGTCTCGCCGTTGCTCGTCGGCATGCCGGCTCCCTGGAGACCCACGCCGAGCTTCGTCATTCGCCATCCCCAGCGCGGCTTGATCGTGTTCGACTGCGGCTTGAGTCCGCAGGTCGCGCGGCGTGCCGAAGGTGTACTCCATCCGATCACGCGGTTGCTGTTCAAGACGCGATCTCTGCCCGGTCGCGATCTTGCGTCGCAGATGCAGGCGGCCGGTTTCGATCCGGCTCGGGTGCGCACCGTGGTCCTGTCCCATCTGCACTTTGACCACGTCGGCGGCTGCGATGCTTTTACGAAAGCCCACTTCGTCGTCGGCCGCGGAGAGCGCGAAGCCGGCCGCTCGCGCATGCAGGGCTTCGCGCCGGCCCATACCGACTGGGTTCGTCCGCAGGCCTGGCGCGAGATCGACTTTGACGAGGGCCGTCCCTACGCGACCTTCGATTCGACGGTCGACTTGTTCGGCGACGGCAGCGTGATTCTGGTTCGCGGCGGCGGCCATACGGTCGGCGGCATGGGGGCGTTGCTCCAACTGCCCGGCGGCCCGGTGTTGCTTACCGGCGATATGGTGGTGCACTTCGACTGGCTAGAGGGTGACGACGTGCAGCGGATCGTCGCCGACGGAGAACGCGCGGCCGACGTGCGCAACCGTATCCGGCGCTTGCGCCGCCTGGTCCCCCGGCTGCTGGTCTTTCCGGGGCACGACCTTCCAACCGTACAGCGTCAACGCGAAGACATCGTCGTTCACGACCGCGCGATGTTCGAAGCCGACGCGTGGCCGATCGACTGAGCGTTGCCTTGTAGTCTGCCGCCATGCGGTGCGGCCTACATCGGCAACACGAGCGGACCGAGTAGTAACGCCAAAGCGGTGACGATCGGAATGCTCAGGAGGTTGAGCAGAAGCCCTTCGCGGAACAAGTCGCGCGCGCTGACATGCTCGCTACCGATGACGATCGCGTTGGGCGGGGTTGCCACGGGCAGTACGAAAGCGCAGGAAGCGGCAACCGTGGCCGCCGCCATCAGCAGATAAGGCGGGGCATCGAGCACCCGGGCAAGCGCCGCCATAACGGGCAGGAGCAGCGTCGCGGTCGCGGTGTTCGACGTAAGATTCGTAATCAGCGCGCTGAGGCCGACGACCGAAAGCACGGCCGTCCAAAGCGGAAAGGAATCGAGCATGGCCAGTCGCGCGGCGAGCCACCCGTCGAGGCCGGCAGAGTGCACGCCGTCGGCCAGTGCGAAACCGCCGCCGAACAGGAGCAGGATGCCCCAGGGCACGCCGCGCTGAGCGTCGCTCCAACTGACGAGCGGTCCCGTGCGGTCGCCACCGGCCGGGATCAGCGTCGCCAGGATCGTCGCGGCGATCGCGGGCACGGCGTCGCTAACGAGCTTGGGATCGGCCAGTAGGGCGCTCCAGCCTGGAAGCGCGAGAGAGCCGAAACGAAAACCCGACCGCGTCACCCAGGCGAGCGCCGTGGTTGCGAACAGCAGCGCGACTCGTCGCTCATGCGTCGAAAGCGGCCCGAGCCCACGACGGGCGCTTTCGATCGCATCCGTCGAGGCCTCCGAGGAGCCCAGGCCGCGAGTGAGAAACGCGCCCGCAATTGGCAGCAGGAGCGCAACCAGCGGTATTCCGAAGAGCATCCAGCCGCCGAAGCTAAGCGGCTCGAGGTCGGGCAGAAGGCGCGGTGCCATGCCGGCCAGAACCAGGTTCGGCGGGGTGCCGACGAGTGTGCCGACGCCGCCGATCGAGGCTCCGAAGGCGATTGCGAGGAACAGCCGCATTGCTGCGCGGCGCTCGCTCAGGCTATCGGCGACGCCGACGGCGATCGGTAACATCATTAATGTTGTTGCGGTGTTAGAAAGCCACATCGAAAGCAGTGCTGTAGTGAGTAAGAAGGCCCAGACCTGCCGCTTTGCCGAGGCTCCCATGGCGGCAAGCGCGGCCAGGGCCAAGCGCCGGTGCAGACCGGAACGCTCGACGGCCTGCGCCAGGACGAAACCGCCGAGGAACAAGAAGACCATGTGGTTGGTGTAATTCGGTGTGACCTCCCGCACACCGCGAATGTCGAGCAGGGGGAAGAGCACTACCGGCAACAGCGACGTGATCGCTAACGGCACGGCTTCCGTGACCCACCACGCTGCCATCCAGACGGCGACCGCCAGCACGAGCTTTGCCGGGCCGCTGAGGCCGGCGAGGGGAAGAAAGATCGCCGCCAAGAACAAGGCCGGCCCCAGGGGCCTGCCGAGGCTTGCGGCGCTCAGGCGCATCAGCCGCGGAACCTCGAAAAGTCCGGCCGGCGTTTCTCGCGAAAGGCACGAATCGCTTCCAAGTTTTCCGGCGAGCCGATGCGCGTCGCCATGATCCGGTCTTCACGCTCTCGTGCGCCGACCAGCGCGTCGGCACGAGCGGCGAGCAACAGTCGCTTGGTTTCGCGCAGCGCGGCCAAGGGAGCCGCGGCGACCTCTTGCGCCTTGGTCAGGCTTTCTTCGAGCAGCGACTCGTCGGCGAAGCGCCTTGCGGCCAAACCGATTTCGACCGCCTGTGCGGCGTCGAGCCAGCGGCTGGTGTACAGCAGTTCGGCGGGCGCCTGGGACGCCCCCCCCCCCCACCGACCCGCACAAAAGACGCCGCCGCGCGCCACGCACACCACAGCGCACAGTAGGGCATTG
>CAZJCO010000311.1:0-3473 GCA_964544375.1 uncultured Myxococcales bacterium | reverse complement strand
GCGCCCTCATTTCGCCCGGCCTCAAGTGGATCGTTGGGCGCGGGATGCGCATCCGCGTCGTCGATCCGCAGCCGGTGCCGCTGCCCAAAGCTTACCTAGCGGCAACCGAACAGTACGCGGCTCAAGTCAAGCTGGCCGAGGACAAGATGTCGGTAGAGAACTGGGTCGCGGGCCAGCCGTTCCCGAACCTCGACATGAACGACCCGGAGCTTCCGCGGAAGATCATGTACAATTACGAGGCGCGTTGGGGGGAGAGCGACGATCTCGATCTGAGGAACTTCGACGCCGATACCGGCAGCATTGGCCGTGGCGACGAAGGCATGTCGGTAGAGAAGCATTTCGTCATTGACCATTTTCGGCGCATGTATTTCACTGGACGCCTATTCGTCGATCCCAAGCCGGCCTACGAGCCGAACAAAGACGCCGCCCGCTACAAGGAGTCGCTGCACCCGATCATCGAGCCCTTCGATCTGAAGGGAACCGGCTTTACCTACTACCGCTATCTCGATCCCAAGCGGATGGACGATAGCTGGCTCTACCTACCGCAGCTTCGCCGCGTGCGGCGTCTTTCCTCGGCGCAGCGTTCCGACGCGCTGTTCGGCCAGGACACGGATATCGACAGTTACGGTGGATACGCCGGCAGCATCTCCTGGATGGATTGGAAGTTTTTGGGCGAGAAGACGATGCTTGCCTGCATGCACGGGGAGAACTTCCCGGTGAAGTTCGGCGAAGGCGGCGCCGACTTCGCTTTCGACGACGTCTGGGAAAAGCGTGCCGTGTACGTGGTCGAGGGAATATCCAAGCTGCCGCAGTACGCATACTCGAAACGCGTGATTTTCGTGGACAAGGAATCCTTTGTCATTCCGTATAGCGATATCTACGACACGGCCGGCGAGCTGTGGAAGGTGTGGGTGAACAACTACCGAATGGCCAAGGCGCCCTACGAGGGAGCGCCGGAAGAAGGAACGTACGACGACGTCATGCCGTTCCTGCCCTCGATCTTCATGGCCGACATTCAGCTCGACCATGCCACCCGAGCGGCACTTCCCAGTAGTCGTTTCGAGCGCGAGGTCGGTTGGCGCTACAACCAAGGTGAGGAGTCGGGAACGGTCGAGGAATTCTTCTCGATTTCCGAACTCATCAATTCGGCTCGCTAAGGAACCGCCGAGTCGGAGGTGGTGAGCCCGGGCCACGGCAACCTGACGCTCGAGGCGCTGTCGCGCAGAATAGCGGCCGGCGAGGTGGACACCGTGTTGACGGTGTTCCCGGATATGTACGGCCGCTTGGTCGGCAAGCGTATCACCGGGGATTTCTTCCTCTCGGACGTCGCCGACGGCGGCATGCACTGCTGCGACTATCTGCTTGCCTGCGACATGGAGATGGATCCGGTCGCTGGCTACGCCTTCACTTCGTGGGAGCGAGGCTATGGGGATTTTCGTGCCGTCCCCGTGCTTGCAACCTTGCGTTCGGCCGCCTGGCTCGATCGCACCGCCCTGGTGCTGTGCGATGTCGTCGACGAGCACGAAGACGTACCGGTGGCGGTCGCTCCACGCTCGATTCTCAAACGGCAAACCGAGCGCGCCGCGGCGCTAGGGATGATCGCCAAAGCCGGCTCGGAGCTCGAGTTCTTTCTGTTGAAAGACAGCTACGAGGAAGCCCGCGACAAACAGTTCGAGGGGCTGGAAACGTTTGGCTGGTACGTCGAAGATTACCACGCCTTGCAGGGCACCAGAGAAGAACCGATCGTCGGTGCCATCCGTCGAGCGATGGATGCCTCCGGCGTGCCGGTGGAGTTCAGCAAGGGAGAGTGGGGACCCGGGCAGCACGAGATCAATCTACGCTACGCCGAGATGCTCGAGATGGCCGATCGGCACGCGATCTACAAACAGGCTGCCAAGGATATCGCGATCGCCGAGGGACGGGCGCTTACCTTCATGGCCAAGCTCGACGAGCGGCTTGCCGGCAACAGCATGCATCTGCACAGCAGTCTGTGGGATGCGTCCGGAGAAAAAGCCCTGTTTGCCGGCGGGGACGGGAAAGCCGCGAGCCTTGACGAGCGCTACCCGAAAGTATTTCGCTGCTATCTCGCCGGCCTGCTCGAGCACGCGGCCGAGCTTACGCTACTGTTCGCGCCGATCGTCAACTCCTACAAACGGTATGTCGCCGGCTCTTTTGCACCGACGACGATCGGCTGGGCGGTCGACAACCGTACGGCCGGTTTCCGCGTGGTCGGGGAGGGCGCGTCCCTGCGCGTCGAGTGTCGCATTCCCGGAGCCGACGCCAATCCCTACCTGGTCATGGCGGGTATTCTCGCCGCCGGTCTCGACGGGATCGCACGGAAGTTGGAGCTTCCCCAAGCGATCGAAGGGGATGCCTACGTTCTGCCGGACGTGCGGCGTGTGCCCAGCACGCTCGAGCAGGCTTTGGGGATGTTTTGCGAGAGCCCCTTTGTTCGCGATGCTTTCGGCCAAGAAGTGGTGGAGCACTACGCTCGCTTCGCCGAGGTCGAGTTGGAGAAGTTCCGCGCATCGGTGACCGGTTGGGAGAGACGACGCTTTCTCGAGCGAGGTTGACGTGACCGCCGCAGTGGTTGGGGTTTCGTGTTACACCCCGCGGGGGAGCGACGGCAAGAACTTCTCGTTGCCGTTCGAGTACATCAGCAGCCTTCAGCGTGCGGGACTCGGGGCGATCATCCTGCCGACCGACGCCAGCATTGCCGTTCTCGAGCGAATCGACGGCCTCGTGCTTGCCGGCGGCGGCGATCTCGAGCCAGCCAGCTACGGCGGCCAGACGCACGCTACGAACTACATGATGGATGGCGAACGCGACGCCTTTGAACTGCGGCTCTTGGACCGAGCACTGACCGCTGGGCTGCCGGTGCTGGCCATCTGCCGCGGCATGCAGATTTTGAACGTCGCCTTCGGCGGGGATTTGCACGCCCATATTCCCGAGCGCTACGGCGGTCGAATCGCGCACCGTCTGCCACCGCGCGAACCGGTGCAGCACGACGTCTCGGTTCGCGAGGGCAGCCGGCTCGCCGATGCCGTCGGCGCGTTGCGGATCCAGGTGATGTCGTGGCACCATCAAGCCGTCGATTCGGTAGGCGAGGGGCTGGAGGTAGTCGCCCATGCCGATGACGGTGTGATCGAGGCACTCGAGTTCGACGATTCGGCGTGGGTCGTTGGCGTACAGTGGCATCCGGAGCTCGACGCGGACGAGAACAGGCATCAAGCGGCGTTGTTCGAGGAGTTCGCGGCAAAGGTTGGCCAAGCAAGGAGTTCGAGGTGAGCGGTAGACTCGACGGCAAGGTGGCGATCGTGACCGGAGGCGCCGGCGGAATCGGCAGAGCAACGGTCAAGGCCTTCGTGCGCGAGGGAGCGCGCGTCGTGGTTGCGGATCTCGACGGAGATCGAGCCGCGGAGCTGGCCGGCGAACTCGGTGGTGAATCGGTGGTCGCCCGGGCCGTCGACGTC
>CAZJCO010000310.1:0-3473 GCA_964544375.1 uncultured Myxococcales bacterium | reverse complement strand
AAGCCGTGCTGGCAGGCGAAAGCCGGTAAGACGTACGATTACCGGGACCGCGACGGTTCGGCCGATGGCCTGTCAAAGATTCGTTACGTACCGGGCGCGGCCGGAAAGGGCAGGGCGGATGCAAGGGGCCGTAATAACGCCGCCAAACGTCGGACCGGCCTTCCTTCCGGAATCGTCGCGCAGTTGACGGGCAACACGACGCCGACGATGCAAATGATCACGAGCAACGGCCTCTGCCTCGGTGCGACGATGAATCGGGTCAAGAAGAGTACGGCGGATACCTACAAGGCCCAGTTCAAGTAAAGCGCAACGTCGCCGGCAAGGGGGAACCGACAAGATGAATTGGTACCGGATCAAGACCTCGTTTGTCGGTCTGAAGAGACTGGCGACGCTGCCGGAGGAGGACAAACAAGCCTGCATCGACGCGTACAAGTTCTTCCAGCGTATGCAGGCCGGCGAAGAGACCAAGACCGAAGACGAGACGCGGGCGGTCGCCGCGTACTACAAAGTTCTGAACAACATGCTTTCGGTCTTTGATTTGGAAAAGCTCTACATTCCACCGATGCTCGATCAGTCGAAAGGGCTGTACGACAATCAGATGTTGTGCGAGCAAGCACTGTTCAAGGAGCTGAATCTCGACTCCCCCGCGCAGTCCCACCTCCTGGACATGGGATGCGGCAGAGGAAGGATCGCGTACCACTTCGCCATGCTGTCCGGCGGGGAAGTGTCCGGCTACAACATCGATCCAAACCAAATCGAAAACGCCGACGAGTGGGCGGCGCAATGTGGCATGAGCGAGAGGCTTCACTTCAAGGTGGGCGATCATCACGAGCCGCTCGAGTATGAATCGAGTACGTTCGACGGATGCTACTCGGTTCAAGCGGTGTGGCCCTTTTTCAAGAAGGAAGAATTGGATGCGATGGCCGCGGAAATATACCGTGTGCTCAAGCCGGGGACTCGATACGCCTGTTCGGAGTATCTGCTGACCCCACATTTCGATTGGAACAATGAGGAACATGCTGCGCTGCACAAGACCTATCTGCCGACTTTGGCGGCTACGCACTCGATGTATCCGGCCGACGTCTGTGCTGCACTGGAAAGAGCCGGGTTTCGGATTCTCGTTTCGGCTCCCTCCAAGAGCGAAGCCTGGCCGCTGTGCGACCAAAAGCGCAAATTGATCTTCATGGTGCGAAGAGCGGTCCGGGCGCTAGAGGCGATTCGCGTCTTGCCTCCATGGGTCGAAGAGTCGCTCGACCTCCTCCAAACAGGCGGGCAGGCCTGGACGGATGCCGAACGGGCCAAGATTGCCGACCTCAACTGGAGAATCGTCGCCGAGAAACACTGATCCGGCGAACGACGGGCGGCGCGTCGAGTGAGGGGCGACGGCAGTTACGGCTGCCAGGCAGCAGGGACGTCGCGGTTCTTCACGCCTACGAATGCAGTATAGAGCAGCGGGTCACCGTTGGTGGCCAGCCGATGCTCGTATTGTTCTTGCGTCTGGATGGAGAGCAGCCCTTCTTTGATCATGCGACGGATCAGCCCTGCGAATCCGCTGGGGTCGCTCAACTCCAGAAAATCACTCTTGATGTTGAAGGCTACCCAGCCACCTTGTGCGATGAGGTTGTATGCATTGGCGAAGGCCGCGGGCGGGATATCACCGAAACCGAGGGCGGCCACGCACGTCAGGCAGTTCAGGTCGAAGGATTTCATGCGCAGCAGGTCGCGGTCCGAAAGGTCGGTCATATCGAGTACGAGGTAATCGTCGTAGATATCTTTGCGGTCCCGGCGAGTCGCCGCGGCCGCGGCGCGAATGATATCCACTCCGACCATGTGACGAACGCCGATACTCGCCAGCTCCTCTCCGACCATGCCGTTGCCGGCGCCAAGATCGAGGACCCTGAGATCTCCGGGCGCGATCCGAGCTGTGCGAATGCAGCGCTGTAGCATCTTTCGGATTTGGACCGGAGAGTTGCATTGTAGAACGTCATAGAAGATGGCCTCGTACAGTCCGGGAATTGCATAGATCTCATCGTAGTCGTGAAAGCGAATCTTCTTCCACTGTCCATCGACTTCGACGACACACCACTCCCGATCCTGGCAAAGGGAGACTGCGGGAGGCGGCAAGGCAATTTCGATTCTGCTTGCGCGTTGGTCAGAAGTGCTCTCGGCTTGCTGCATCACTTAACCTCTTTGGTTGTACGTATCGCGGACGCCTCGCGGCTCCGCGCCCGGAACTTGTACCTGCGGTGATTCAACCGCTGTTGATTCTGGAGCGGGAGGAGCTGGCGTGCCGACGGCGGCGTCGGTCGTCAGGACGGGAGCTGCGTCCAGCCGCTCGGCGTCCATCATGGCCGCGATGCGCTGGAGACTTGCCAGCACTTGGGTTTGCTCCCATTCCTCGAGCTTGGAGAATTCGAAGCGGAAGCGGTCTTGAAGTGGCGACGGGGCGCTTTCGAGGAGCCTGAGCCCCTTTGCGGTGGGTGTCGCCGTCATCCGCCTGCGGTCCTGGGTATCTCGTGTTCGCCGCACGAGACCGCGTTTTTCGAGACGGTCAAGGATTCCGGTCATCGTCGGATGGCTGACGTGCACGTTCCTGGCGAGGGCCCCGACCGGAGCCTGGCCGAGGCGGGCGAGCTCCTGCAAGGCGACGAGTTGCGGTCCGGTGACGCTGAAGTGCTCAACGAGGTGCCGCGAGTGGAGGTCGATGGCACGGACGATTCGTCGAAGGGCAGCGATCACTCGGTCATCGAGCGTTAGATTGGGGTCCATTTGGGGTTTCACCTTCGCTAGAAAAAGAGATTAGAGTACAAAACAAATTCTGAGTCAATCCGCGGTGTTCTGTGGCGCCCGGTAACGGGGCTCGAGTGCTTGTCATACTGCTAATTGGGGTTTTTGGGGCGTCCAGCGGTCTCGGTAAGCCAAGCTCTGAGCATTTTCATTTATATTCAACTCAAAACGTTCTGGGGAGGGGCGTGCGCGGTTACGACGATTCGCGGTTGAAACGCGGCTTTCGTTTTTCGAGAAAGGCCTGCATCCCTTCGCGTTGGTTTGCCGTGCCCATGGTTTCGAGTACCGCCCGGCGTTCTTCGGCCAGGCCGCGCGCTAGCGGCGCATCGCCGTTGCCGACGATGCAACGAAGCATGGCGCGCACGGCTTCGGCGGGCATCTCGGACAGCTCACGGGCCAGCTCCTGCGCTCGGTCGAACAGCTCATCGAGCGGCCAAACTTCGGTTGCCAGTCCGATCCGAAACGCCTCCGGTCCCGATATCTTCTTGGCGCGCAGAATCATGTCGAGCGCATACGCGCGGCCGACGCAGCGGGTGAGGCGCGCACTGCCGCCCCAGGCGGGCACCGTTCCCAGATCCAGTTCGGGCAAGCCGATCTTGGCGCCTTCGGAGGCCGCCAGACGAAAGTGGCAGGCAAGACGCAGTTCGAGACCTCCTCCAATGCAGGAGCCGGAGAGTACAGCGGCG
>CAZJCO010000309.1:0-3523 GCA_964544375.1 uncultured Myxococcales bacterium | reverse complement strand
GCAGACGCAGCTAGAGTGCACACCACGCGAGTCTGCAAGCGGAAAAATGCTCACGGGCGTGGGAGCCCAAACGGGTCAGCATTTGCCCACGGCGCCCTGCCGGGCAGATGCCGGCCGCACATCACGGTCACTTGCCCAGGCGACAGCGCGCGATAATCTCGCGCATGATCTCGCTCGTGCCCGCGCCGATCGCAAAGCCGCTGATACCACCGCTGGCCCGGGCGACGAAGTACTCGTCCATGCACCCGTAGCCGCCGAAGACTTGATCGCACTCGGCGGCGAGCCGTTTGTAAAGCTCCCCGGCGTGGAGCTTGGCCATCGAGACGTACTCTTCGGCTGCCGGGTCTGCGCGACACATGAGATCGGTTGCGTAATACGTGAGCAGCTTGGAAGCCTCGAGTCCGGTCATCATGTCGACCAAGCGATGCCGCCAGACCGGAAGCTGGTTGATGTGCTGGCCGAAGACTTCGCGTTCGCCTGCGTATTCGAGCGTGGCGTCGAGAATCTCGCGCATGTAGCTGTTGGCGATGTAGGAAAGGACCAAGCGCTCGCCCTGGAACAGTTTCATGATCGCGTAGAAGCCCTGCCCTTCTTCGCCGACGCGGTTGCTCACCGGCACGCGGCAGTCCTCGAAGAACAGTTCGGCGGTATCCGAAGCGTGCGCCATTACCTTGCGCAGTTTGCGACCGACGCGAAAGCCCGGCGTGTCTGTCGGCACGAGCACGATGCTTACGCCCTTGGGGCCCGCCTCGCCGGTGCGCACGGCCAGCGTGACGAAGTCGGCGATCGTGCCGTTGGTGATGAAGATCTTCGAGCCGTTGATGACGTAGTCGTCGCCGTCGCGGTGTGCGCTCGTGCGAAGTCCGGCGACGTTCGAGCCGGCGTCGGGCTCGGTGATGCCGAGTGCGGCGATCCGTTCACCGCGAATCGCCGGGACCAAGTACTCCTGCTTGAGTGCATCCGAACCGAACGCGCCAATCACGGAGGTGGCGATCTCGCATTGCACCATCAAGCCGACGACGACGCCGACGCTACGGCCGCGCATCAGTTCTTCGATCAAGATGCCGGTGTACCAGTAGTCCAGAGCGGATCCGCCCAGGGCCGGATCGAAGCGGATGCCAAAGTAGCCCTTCTCCCCCGCCTTCCGGAACAACTCACGCGGAAAGCCCTGAGCCTGGTCCCACTCGTCCGCATACGGCTTGATTTCGCGCTGCGCGAACTCACGCACGGAGGCGCGGAACAGCTCATGCTGCTCGGTGTAGGGAGGAAATGCCATGGCCGACCCTCCTTCTTCGGCGCGCGCCGCGGCTCAGTCTTCGCGCAGCACGAGGCGCACGCCGCGTGCCGTCTCCAGCGATAAGGCGTCGGAAGCGGGATCGTCGAGGACGTCGAGCGTCGCGCGGACGTCCTTCCATGCCTCGGCGAAATGCGGCGCGATGAACACTGGAATTCCCTCGGCGCGGCCGAGCTCGACCGCGCCGTAGGGAAGCACGTAGTCTTCGTAAAGGTGCGGCGCGGTTCCGTCGCAGCAGCCCGAGTCGATCGAGATCGTCAGCTCGCCGCTGCGCTCGGATCGAATCGCTCGAAGCACTTCGGCCGCGCGCTCACTTACACGAATCTCGGCCATGTCCTCGTCTCGCTTGCTCCGGGGCGCCGCGACATCGCGTCGCGCCGCCCGCTCTGTGCGCTCCGTCCGCGTCTCAGTTGAACAGCATCATCATGTAGATCTTTTCCGATGCCGGCGCGGGCTGACCCACATGGATGTGCTTGATCTCCTGATAGGCGTCCAGGCCCCAGGGGCCGAGCTCTCGGCCAACGCCGCTTTGCTTGTAGCCGCCAAACGGAAACCTCAGGTTAATCAGATGGTAGTCGTTGATCCACACCGTGCCGGTTTCGATCTGCCGCGCAATCCGCAGAGCGTGCTCGGTATCCTTCGACCAAACGGCGCCGCCCAGTCCGTACATGGAATCATTGGCGATGCGCACGGCGTCGTCGTCACCGTTGTAGGGAATCACCGAGACCACCGGGCCGAAGATTTCTTCTTGCGCGATGCGCATCTTGTTGTCGACCTTGCGGAAGATCGTCGGCTCGAAGTAGTAGCCACGTTCTAGGGCGGCCGGCCGGCCGCCGCCGATGACGCACTCGGCGCCTTCTTTCTTTCCGATCTCGACGTAACCAGAGACGGTTTCGAGCTGCGCCTTGCTGACCAGCGGGCCCATGGTCGTCGTGGGATCTAGGGTGTTGCCAAGCTGAATGCGCTTGCTGCCTTCGATCATGCGCTCGATGAACTCATCGTAAACCGGCTCGGGAACCAGCACGCGGGTACCCGACTCGCAGATCTGTCCCTGGTGGAAGAAGGTCCCGAACAACGCGCCCATCGCTGCCGAGTCGAAGTCGGCATCGTCCAAGATGATGTTTGGGGACTTGCCGCCGAGTTCGAGCGTAACCTTTTTAATAGTTCCGGATGCCAGCTGCATGATACGGCGGCCGACCTCGGTACTGCCGGTGAAGGCCACCTTGCCGACATCGGGATGCGTGGCCAGCGCTTCGCCGACCATGCCGCCCGGACCGCTGATTACATTGACGACGCCATCGGGCACACCGGCCTGAGAGCAGATCTCGCCGAGTAGCAACGCGGTGACCGGAGTGTTCGAGGCCGGCTTGAGGATGACCGAATTGCCGGCGGCCAGGGCCGGCGCGACCTTCCAACTGGCCATGATGAAGGGAAAGTTCCAGGGAATGATGCCGGCGCAGACGCCGATTGGTTCGCGGCGCACGATGTTGCGGCTAGGAACCGGCACCTGCTCCTCGAACTCTTCTTCTTCTGACTGGGCCAGCAGCACCTGCGCGAATTGCATGAAGGTCTGCGCACCACCGGGGATGTCGGCGCTGGTCGCTTTGCGGATGGTACCGCCGCCGTCCTGCGCCTCAGCCGCCGCCAGTTCGTCTTGGCGCTCGAAGATTGCGTTACAGATTTTGTTTAGAACCTCGGCGCGTTCTTCTTTCGATTTGTTGCGCCAGACGCCTTCGTCGTAGGAACGTTTGGCCGCAGCGACGGCCTTGTCGACGTCGTCGCGATCGGCCATCGCAACCGTTGCCCAGGGTTCTTCGGTCGCCGGGTTGATCGATTCGACGGTCTTGCCTCCCTTGGCCGGCTGCCACTTACCGTCGATGAAAAGCTGAAACTCTTTGGTAGACATCAAAACCTCCCGGTCTTATCGAGTGGCCGGCATCGCGCGGGGCCGGCCGGAAAGAATCTGCCCGCGTAGCCTGCGGCCCGCGGCCTTGCTCCTGGGCTCGACGGCCGCGGTGTCTCGGTACGCAGCAATATCTGTTATCCGTTTCGTATGGATATGCGCTGGCCGCCGATCACGCAACAAGCAGTGGCGCGGTATCGCGTTGCGGGGATGGCACCCGCGTGAGGTGCCGTCGAGCGGCGCGGGCGGGCACTGGCGCCGTGGGACGACGCCGACAGCGGGCGCTCAGCCCCCGCCGTGCAGGGTCCAGATTGCACGGCCGGACT
>CAZJCO010000308.1:0-3535 GCA_964544375.1 uncultured Myxococcales bacterium | reverse complement strand
CTGCACTCGCTCGGCTACGAGGAGGTCGGCGATGTTCGCCTCGGCAAACTGATTTTGCTGCACCTGACCGGAGAGAACGAAGAAGCGGCCCGCCGGCGCGCCGACGAAATGTGCCGTCGCCTCCTGGCCAACGAGGTCATCGAAGACTATCGCTTCGAGTTGGAGGTGGAATCGGCGTGAAGTGGGGCGTCGTCGTCTTCCCCGGCTCGAACGACGATCGTGATACGCTGTACGCGCTCGGCGACGTTCTGGGCTTTCACGTCGAGGCGCTGTGGCACGGCAGCGAAAGCCTCGGCGATGTCGACGCCGTGGTTCTTCCGGGCGGATTCTCCTACGGCGACTACCTGCGTTGCGGGGCGCTCGCACGGTTTTCGCCGATCATGCAAGCGGTCGTCGAGTTCGCCGGCAACGGCGGGCCGGTGTTGGGCATCTGCAACGGCTTCCAGATCCTCTGCGAGGCGGGGCTGCTTCCGGGTGCGCTCGTACGCAATCAACAGTTGCAGTTCCTGTGCCGGCAGGTTCGCGTCCGCGTAGAAACGACGCGCTCGGCGTTTTCCGCAGGCTGCACGCCGGCCGAAGACTTGCTGATCCCGATCAAACACGGCGAGGGCTGCTACGTCGCCGACGACGCTACCCTGCGGGAACTCGAGGGCAGCGAGCGCGTCGTATTTCGCTATGCCGAAGGGGCACCGAACGGATCGTTGCGCGACATCGCCGGTATCTGCAACACCGGCGGCAATGTCGTCGGTTTGATGCCGCATCCCGAGCACGCGGTCGACGCTGCGTTGGGTTCGACCGACGGCTGCGGCCTGTTCCACTCGGCTCTGAGTTGGCTCGAGCAGCACCGGGGTCGGCAAAGCGCATGACCCCGCCGCGTGCCGATGTTGCGGTGGACGAGGCCTTGGCTCTCGACCACGGCCTGACCAAAGAAGAGTACGCCCGCATCCTCGAACACCTCGGCAGGGTTCCGACCTTCGAGGAGCTTGGCATCTTTTCCGTGATGTGGTCCGAGCACTGCAGCTACAAGAGTTCGCGCGTGCATCTGCGCCGCCTACCCAACGATGGTCCGCGCGTCCTGCAGGGGCCGGGCGAAAACGCCGGGGCGATCGACATCGGCGGCGGCATGGCCGTGGTCTTCAAGATCGAGAGCCACAACCACCCGAGCTTCATCGAGCCGTACCAAGGGGCAGCGACCGGTGTCGGTGGAATCCTTAGGGACGTCTTTACGATGGGGGCTCGTCCGGTGGCCAACCTCGACGTGCTCTATTTCGGGGATCCCGAGCACGAAAAAACCGCCTATCTCCTGGGCGGCGTGGTCGGTGGCATCGGCGGCTACGGTAACTGCGTGGGCGTACCGACCGTGGGTGGGCAAACCGTATTCGACGAAGCCTACAACGGCAATATTCTGGTCAATGCGTTCACTGCCGGCATCGTATCGCACGACCGAATTTTCCGAGCGCGTGCGGCGGGCGAGGGCAACCCGGTTCTCTACGTGGGTTCGAAGACCGGTCGTGACGGTATTCACGGCGCCAGTTTGCTGGCTTCCTCCGAGTTCAAGGAGGAATCCGAACAGATGAAGCCCACGGTGCAGGTCGGCGATCCTTTCAGCGAGAATCTGCTGATCGAAGCCTGCCTCGAGATCATGGCGGGAGACGACGTGGTCGCAATTCAAGACATGGGTGCGGCCGGTCTCACGAGTTCCTCGGTTGAAATGGCAGGGCGGGGTGGGGTCGGCGTAGAACTCGACCTCGATCGCATTCCACTGCGTGACGAGACGCTGACCCCCTACGAGATGCTGCTGTCCGAGTCGCAAGAGCGCATGGTGATCGTCGCCCGCAAGGGCCGAGCACAGTCGATCAAACAGATTTGCGCCAAGTGGGGCCTGGACTGTGTCGAAGTGGGGCGGGTTACCGCCGACGGCCGCTTCACGGCGCTCTACAGGGGAGCGCGCGTCGTTTCTATTCCTGTTGCAGCTCTGACAGATGCGGCACCGGCGTACGAGCGGCCGCTGGCCGCGCCGGCGGCACCGGCCGGCCAACCGCTAGACCGTCGTGCGCTCGCCGAGCCGAGCGATTTGGGCGCCGTACTCGTCAACCTGATCGGATCGGCAAACCTCTGCAGCCGCGAGTGGATCTACCGGCAGTACGACTTCTACGTCGGCGCCGACACGGTGGTTGCGCCCGGAGGCGACGCGGCGGTCGTGCGGGTGAAGCAGACGGGAGCGGGCATTGCTCTGACCGCCGACTGCAACTCACGCTACGTGGCGTTGGATCCCTACCTTGGCACGCAGCATGCGGTAGCCGAAGCCGCGCGCAACCTGGCGGCCGTCGGTGCCCGGCCGCTCGGCGTGAGTGACTGTCTGAACTTCGGCAATCCCGAAAAACCCGAGGTCATGTGGCAGTTCTCCCGGGCGGTAGACGGCATGGCCGAGGCCTGCAGAATCTTCGAAGCGCCGGTGGTGTCGGGTAATGTCAGCTTTTACAACGATAACCAAGGCGCTTCGATACCGCCGACGCCGGTGGTGGCAATGGTCGGCCTGGTGTCGGACTGCTGCCGGGTGGCGACCATCGGCTTTCGCTCCGATGGCGAGAATCTCTTGCTGCTTGGCTACGGGCGACCGCAGCTCGAAGCCTCAGAGTACATCGTCCAACGAGGCGGGCCGCGAGGCGACGCGCCTCCTCGGCTCGACTTGCCCGCCGAGCGGAAGCTGTGCGAGTGCTGCGTCGAACTCGTCGAACGGGGCCTGCTGAGGACGGCCCATGACGTAAGCGAAGGGGGCATCGCGGTCGCCTTGGCCGAGATGTTTCTGGCCGGCGATGGCCCCGGCTGCTCGGTCGAACTCGACCCCTGCCGGCGAGCCGACGAGGAGTTGTTCGGTCAGGGCGCCGGCCGAATCGTCGCCGGCGTGTCCGACGCGGCGCTTGCCGAGGTCGAGGCTACGGCGAAAGAGCGGGGCGTGCCACTGGCGGTTCTCGGGCGAACGGGCGGCGACCACCTGCGCATCTCGATCAGCGGGCGCGGCAATGTCATCGACATTAGCCGCGAGCAGTTGGCCGCGCCCTGGCGCGACGCGCTCGAGCGAGTGGCCCAGGTTCGGCGTTCGGCGGCATAGCGTTTGCCACACGCCCGAGGTGTGGTCGGCGCGGCTCCGTGCTATGAAGATCGGTATCGCACTCAAATCAGGGGGCTTGCGGTTTCAGAGCTGAAACGGTGTACGGGTTTCACGAAGAATGTGGTGTTGTCGGTGTCTACGGGCGCCCAGAGGCGGCAAATCTCGTCTATCTAGGCTTGTACGCGCTGCAGCACCGCGGCCAGGAGGCGGCCGGTATCGCGTCGAGCGGCGGCTCCGCCCCGCGCACTCACTGCGGCGTTGGGGGCGGGACCCCGCAGCCGGGTGGGGCCGCCAGCCGCATCCTCGGAGACCGGCTCGAGTTCGACCGCCAGCTCGCCCTCGCGGACGGCGTCCTCGGCACGGCCGAGCCCGGCGTAGACCAGGCCGAGGGCGCTCAGGAGGGCATCCCGGCGTCCAGGCCTC
>CAZJCO010000307.1:0-3536 GCA_964544375.1 uncultured Myxococcales bacterium | reverse complement strand
TGGATGCGATTGGCGGCGACGGGGAGGTCAACTCGTGGCCCGGCGCGGGTCCAGGTCATGACTACGCCGGTGCGTTGCTCTATCCCGACGGCTATCTGCAAGGTGCCTGTGGACGTTTTCCTGGCATGTTCGCGCCGCTCTTTCACAAACTGAATCCCAGGGCGGCGCTTCTGCGCCTTCAAGATCACCGCAAGTATTTTCCCAGCCGTTTCCTGAGCTACGTACGCCACGAACAGGCGCACAGGGCCGGTGGGTTCGTATCACGACATTCGCCTCCCCGATGGCAGGCGCTTGGCGTTTGCGCAGTTTGGTCCTGCAGACGGGCTGCCGGTGATCGGTTTTCACGGTGGGCTGAGCTGCCGTCTCGAAACGCGCTTTGCCGCTTCCCTATGCGATGAACTCGGAGTGCGCCTGATCACGCCGGACCGACCGGGAATTGGGCGCTCCGATACGCAGCCGGCTCGCCGGCTCGTCGATTGGCCGAGTGACGTCGAAGCCTTGGTCGATGCCCTTGGCATTCAGACTTTCGCTGCTTTCGGTTGGTCGGCGGGAGGGCCTTACGCGTTGGCTTGTGGCTGCTTCCTTTCTCATCGTATTTCTCGTCTCGCGACGATTGCCGGAATCGCTCCGGTGAACGGACCGGGCGAGGTCAAGAAACTCGGCTTGCCCGCCGACCGGATGCTGTTCCCGCTTTGCCGCGTTGCTCCGCGGGTTGCCGCCGTCCTGCTCGGGCTCTCACGTTTCCAAAGCCGGGGAATGATTGTGCGGTCGTTGCTTGGCGCCCTCCGTACGACCGGCGATCCTGATGTTGCGATTCTCGAACCGAATTTCATGCCGACGATTGCCGAATCCTATCGCGAGGCGTTACGCTCGGGCGGTTTCGGCACGGCATGGGACTACCATATCCTCGGCGGTGAATGGGGATTCGATCTGGCCCAGGTCAGGCGCGAAGTAATCGTGTGGCATGGCGAACGAGACGGACTCCTGCCCGTCGGGCACGCCCGCCGCCTGGTGAAGACGCTGCCCCGCGCCACTTTCAACTTGGCGCACGGCCGCGGGCACTTTCTTCCCCATACTTGTTTCAGGGATCTTCTGGCCTCTCTTCTCGACTAGCTCGGCGACCCGGCGCAATCCGGACCCGCGCGATACGATGAACCAGAGTTTCCCATCCAAAACGCATGAGACTTCCACCGGCAAATGCCGTGAGTACGTCGACTAGCGCGCGCAGTCCGCGTTCGTCGGCAGGGTGGCACAGATAGACAGGATGCCAACTCGTCGGTGACAATTTCGCTTTGAAGGCGCGAAGCCCCTCGAAATCATAGAGCCACCGCGTCCACCGACTGACACGCTGAAGCCAAAGGTGAGGTGTTCCCGACAGTGGTGCCAAACCGTAGGTCACGTGGAAACTTCCCGCCGCTGCAAGCGTGCGCATGGCATGATCGAACATCGATTCGACCGTACCATTGGGCGCGGTCGGATCACGGAATACGTCTTCCAGGAACCAGCCGTTGCGGCGGTAAATCGGGACGGCGATCAGGACGCCGACGACCGACCCACGGTGCTCGGCAATCCAAAAGCGGCGCTCCTCGGGGAGATTATAGAGATCGAGGGTGACAACGAAGCCCATCGGGGCCATCGGTAGGTTGGCGATCCAGCGTGCCGCCAAGCGATCGATGGCTTGGCGAAGAACACTCTTACGGTCGTCAAGCTCGTGCGGCTCGAGCATCCGCACCGACACGCCCGCCGCGCGCGAACGACGTAGTTGTTCGCGTAGGCTGCGTTTCTGCCGTAGCGTTTCCGTCCACTGTTGTGGATTCCAGACCGGTTGCTCTCCGATTTGTAACACACGGAACGGGGCGACCCCGGCCATGTCTTGTTCAATGCCAAAGAAGCGAGGCCGCCGTCGCGCCTCGCGCGCCGCTTCGGCAAAACGTTGCATGACGGCGGCGGTACGTTCGGGGTGGGTAATCGGCGCGCCCGCCGTTACCCAACTGCTTCCTGTGTCAGCGTAAGCAATGCAGGCATCGTCATCGAACCAGTAGCGTAGACCGGGTTCGAGTACCTGAAACGAGATCGTTTCGTGTCCGTAGAGCCTCAGCAGCTCGAGTACGCGAACTTGGATCGGTTGCATGAAGTGTTTTCGGCTCGCCGTCAGATCCCGCCATTCGGCGAATCCCGGCTTTCAGACTTCAAGCAATGCTACAGAATCAGATGGAGCGCAACGCGAGGCGTGGCGTCTATTTGGCGTTGCGTTTGCGCAGTAGCATTCGGCAGTTCGGTCGGGGACACACCAAGCGGGGCATCGTTCGGGCGCCGACCGCTTGCATCGCTCGCCCTCAACAGCAGATATACCAGGGAGCCTCACGGGCGAATCGGGAGACGGCGACAATGGGTGATACGCGAGAAATCTACTGGAACATTCGTGGCGGCGAACTGATTTACCTGTTCTTTATCGCTGCCGCTTGCGTTTTTGCCTACGGCTTGTACCGGCGCTACCGGCTCTGGCGGCTGGGCGGCAGCGAGGCTCGCTTTGACCGCATTCCCGAACGGCTGGCCGGAGTGATCCGCGAATTGTTCGGCCAACACCGCCCGCTACGTGACCGCTACGCCGGCGTGATGCACGCGCTGATCTTTTACGGATTTTTGGCGCAGGTCATCGCGACCACACTGATTGCGATCCAAGAGCGCCTCGGTATCGAGTTTCTCTACGGTGCGACCTATCGCTGGTTTTCTTTACTGAGCGATGTGTTCGGCCTTCTGGCAATCGTCGGTCTGGGCATGGCGTTGGCGCGCCGGCTCTTGCTGCGTCCGCCGCACTTGGTCTCCATGCTCAACGACGCGATTGCCTTGGGCCTACTGTTGTTGCTCTTCGTTCAAGGCTTCGTCGTTGAGGGTTTGCGCATCGCGGCGACCGAGCTGCATGCTGCTCCGGAGTTGGCACGTTGGTCGCCGGGCGGTTACGCAGTGGCGCTGTTGGTCGCCGGCACTGGCGACGCCAGTCTGCGCGCGCTTCATCAAGTCTTCTGGTGGTTTCACATCGTCACGGCCTTCGCCTTCATCGGCTACATCGCCTACGGAAAATTGAACCACATTGTTTACGGCGCGCTCAATGTCTTCTTCCGCAATCTACAGCCGGGTTCCAGACTGGCGTACCCCGACATCGAGGCGCTGTTCGACGCGATGGAGGAGCAGGGGGGCGACGCCGAACCCGAGCTCGGCGCGAGCCGGATCGAACAGTTCTCGTGGAAGAGTCTTCTCGACTTGGATGCCTGCGTGAACTGTGGGCGCTGCGAAGCGGTCTGTCCGGCGCACTTGGGCGGATCCAAGCTCAACCCGCGTTTGCTGATCCAGAACATGGGCGCTCACCTGAGCGCGGTCGGACCGGAACTGCTTGCGGCAAGTGGCGAAGGGTCGGCGGCCGCGCCGCTGCTGGGCGAGGCAGCCGACGGAGAGACTCGGCCGGGCGTGCTGGACGCAGAACACTTGGGGCGTCCTACCCGCCGCGCGCACCCACAGCAGGGGTCTGTGTCTCGCTC
>CAZJCO010000306.1:0-3544 GCA_964544375.1 uncultured Myxococcales bacterium | reverse complement strand
AGTTCGACCTCACGGCTCGTGAGCTCGGACTCCCGTGAATCGAGTTCCGTGGCCTGATCCTCAATCTCACGCTTGCGCGCAGAGAGTTCCGACATGACCTGACGATGTTCCTCATGCGCCTTGCGGAGTGCGCCAAGCTGCGACTCGACATGCTCGATCACATCGAGCACATCGTCCTCGGCCGTGTGGATCTTCATCTGCGCCTGTGGAGTGCGCTCGCGCGTGTACTCGCTCGAGTAGCAGTAGCCGCGGAGAATTTCCATCGCCTGGTCGGTCGCCGCCTTTGCCGTTTCGTTGGCGAACAGCTTGGCCATCGAGGTCTCCTGCACCGATGGAATGCCGCGGCCGGCGTTTACCGCGGCCCGGTAGACCAGCAGCCTGGCCGCGTCGACTCGGGTCGCCATGTCGGCGACCATCGTTTGCACCGCCTGGCGCTCGCAAATCGGCCGTCCGAAGGTTTCGCGATGCTTGGCATATTCGACCGCGTACTCGAGCGCGCCGGTGGCAATACCGAGTGCCATCGTCGCGTTGCCGCAACGCTCGATATCAAAGCACTGCATCAGTCGCGCAAATCCGCCGGCCGGAACGATCAGGTTCTCTGCCGGGACCACGCAGTCTTCGAACACCAAGTCGCAGGACGGAAAGCCGCGCAGCCCCATGAATCGTTCCTGTTTTCCGAAGGAAAAGCCCGGCGTGCCCTTTTCGACGAGAATTCCGGCGATGCCCTTGGCCCCGCGGGTCTCTCCAATGCGGCAGTAGACCAGGTAGGCCTCGGAATGGCCGCCGCCGGTGCAGAAGATCTTGCGGCCGTTCAAGCGGTAGCCGCCGGCGCAAGGCTCGGCTTTGGTCCGCAAGTCGGAGAGGGCGCTGCCGGCCTCGGCTTCCGTCATGCCGATCGAGACTTGCAGGCGTCCCGCCGTAACCTCGGGCAGCCAGCGCCTTTTTTGGCCCTCGTCTCCGAACAACTCGACGACGCGCACCGGACCGACGTTCGACTCGAACACCGGGGCCGCGGCCAAGGGGGACACGGCCGCGAGTTGTTCGATGCACAAAATGGCCGACAACAGATCCTGCGAACCGCCGCCGTAGGATTCGGGCAGGCACATGCCGACCAGACCGAGAGAGACCATCTTGTCACTCATCGCCTGGTCCGGCTGCCTTCCCTCGCGGTCCCAGTCGGCGGCTGCATCGGTGCACTCACGGCGCGCGAAATCACGAACGGTTTGTTGCAGAAGTAATTGCTCGTCACTCAGTTGAAAGTCCATGCTATCGTCCGTCCGCTCGTTCAGGCGGCGTCTTCTTCGCCAGCGGCGCCGTCCATTTGTTCCATCGCGGCGAGCACCGGCGCTTTTTGCTTTGAGGGGAGCGCCGTGACGATCCGGTCGAGCAAGGTACGGTAGAACTCGACTTCCTGCGCAAACGCCCGCTTGCCTTTGGCCGTCAGCGAAAGAAGCGTCGCACGCCGGTCGTTGGGGTCGGCCAGACGCTTTGCGTAGCCGAGGCTTTCGAGCCGGTCGGCCAGGCCAGTCATGGTTGAGGGAGAGTAGCCCAGGCTCGCGGCGAGCGCCGCCATCGAGCAGTCACGGCCGAGCCCGAGACGCTGGACCACCAGCCGCTGCCGCACGTTCAGTTCCATAGTGGTACGTCCGGCCGAGAGCACTGTGGCCTGGTGAATGAGGGACATAAGGTGTTTGCCGTGGGCCGATTGCGCTTGGGTTGCCATAACGATGCTCTTCCTTGAACCGCTTCTCATTGCATGCGGGCGCCGGTTGGCAATGGTTGGACTTTCATAATATTCAATAATCGTACCTTTGCAATATCGAAACAAGTATCCGGTTAGATGAAGACCGTCGTTTTCAATCCCGTTTCTCGTCCATCGCAGCAATCGGACCGATTCGGCGCGCGTCTGGCTACTCTCGAAAGCGCGACGGTGGGATTTCTCAGCAACAATAAGCCCAACGCAGAGGTGCTGCTCGAGCGAGTAGCCGAACGCCTGTCTGAGCGTTGCTGCGTCGACGTCCGCCACTATTCGAAGGAGGTCCCCTCGCTGCAGGCGCCGCCGGAGCTGATCGAGAGGATCGCCGAGGACTGCCAGGCGGTCGTACTTGCGGTCGATGATTGAGGATCCTGCACTTCGTGGAGTGTCCACGACCAGATAACACTGGCGCGCCGCGGACGGGCGGTCGTGAGTCTAGCGACCAGCGAGTTCCGGGAGTTTGCCGCCGATTTACTGGAGCAGCACGGCGCTGCGTCGTTGCCGCTGGTAGTGGTGGGCCATCCGGTCGGAGGTATTTCGCGCGAGCAGGCCGAGGCCCTGGTGACCGACGAGGTTGTCGCCGGCATCATCGAGGCGATCGCCGAGGCCGCGCCGTGAGTCGTGGGCGGGCAGGCACCGCGGCGCCGGATCCCGAGCAACTCGAAATCGAGATCGACGGCGACGAGAGTGCAGCGGCCGAGCGTCTTTTGGCTTGGGGCTGGACCGACGGACTGCCGGTGGTCGTCCCGACGCGCGAGCGCGTGGAGGCGATGTGCGCGGCAGCCACACGTTACCCGCTCGAGAGCGTGGGCATCGTGCCGCCGGCCGCAGGCGTGGCTACGGTTCAGAAAATCGCAATCAATGCGGTGATGGCCGGCTGCCTGCCGGAATGCATGCCGGTGTTGATGGCAGCCGTCGATGCAGCGCTAGACGACGAGTTCAACCTAATTGGTGTACAGACAACGACCCATCCTTGTGGCTTGATGGTGCTCGTTCACGGTCCGGCGGCTAGGCGGCTCAGCATGAACTCGGGCGGCAACTGCTTCGGTCCGGGAAACCGGGCCAACGCCAGCATCGGCCGGGCGATGCGCCTGATTCTGCAGAACATTGGCGGCGCCATTGCGGGCGAGACCGACATGGCAACCCAAGGCTCGCCGGCTAAATACGGCTTTTGCTTCGCCGAAAACGAAGCGAGTTCTCCCTGGCCCGCGCTGCGCGTAGCGATGGGGCTCGAAGAGAACGCGAGCTACGTCACCGTGGCTGCCTGCGAGGGGCCGCACAACATCAACGATCACGGGTCCACCAGCGGAGAGTCGCTTCTGCGGACGGTCAGCGAAACCATGGCGACGGTCGGCAACAACAATCTCTATGTAGGCGGCGACCACTTCGTTGTGTTCGGTCCGGAACACGCCCGTACGATCGCCGATTCAGGCTTCTCACGTGACGACGTGCAGCGGTTCCTCTACGAGAACGCGCGCGTCGCCGTCTCGCGGACTCGCGGGCAGAAACTCGCGGAACTGAGCTCCCGGGGCGGCTCGGCGGACGAGATCCCGGGCGGGGCGCGGGTCACCCGTGCCGGTACGCATCGGTACTCTGGTGGTCCTCGGTATTACTCTTTATTCAGGCGGTTGGTTGTATCAGAAGCTGGGCGGGGATGATTCCGGTGAGGAGCCGGCTGCGCTTTCGAATGCCCGTGTCGACTGAGTAAGAGAGAGTATCGGTGCGATTCGCCCACAGTTCTCACACGGCATTGCAAGTGCCGACCTCACACCCATAGAATCGGCTAAC
>CAZJCO010000305.1:0-3545 GCA_964544375.1 uncultured Myxococcales bacterium | reverse complement strand
TGCTGCCCGAGCGCGCACGCACGCGCGAGCGCGCGGCGACGGCCTGTAGCTCGACGGCCTGCGCGCAAGCGATCGATCGCGGCCGCATCGACCGCTTGACGGTGCGCGTTGCCGCCGCCGGCGTCGACCGGCGCTGGACGGTGTTCTTGCTTGCCGGCTTGGTCGCTCTTGCGGCGGCGGCAGGCGCTGCACGGATTCGTTCGGACACCGATTTGCTGCGCGCCTTTCGCGCGAACTCCGACGTGCGCGTCGCCCACCGGGCGATCAGCGAGCACCTGGCCGGCCCCAGCCCCCTGGTCATCGTCGTCACCGCGCCCGAACCGGGCTACTTCAAGTCGGTGGTCGCCTTGCGGCGGATCAAGGATCTGCAGGAGTTCATGGAAGAGCTAGACGGCGTGGACGCGAGCGTCTCCTTGGTCGACTATCTCGACGAACTCGATCTCGGCCTGCAGGCCTCGGGCGGCGGGCTGGTACTCGACCCGGAGGGCAAACTGACCGAGGCCCCGCCACCGCCGAGTTTCTGGGACGCACCGGCCGAGCAGCTTCCGCAGATATTCAAACTCGTCGAGATCAGCAAGAACACGTTCTCGGGGCTCGTCGGCCCGGAGTTTCGCCGCTTGCGGATCACCGCGCGCACCACCGTCAGCGGCTCGCACGAGACCGCCGAACTGGTGCGTGAGATCGAGACCTATGCCCACGCCATGCTGCCGCACGGGGTCGAGGTGAAGGCGACCGGCAACCTAGTGGTCATCAGCTCGATCGCCGACCGCGTGCTCGGCGGGCAGATAGAGAGTTTGCTCGTCGCCTTCGGCGTCATCCTCTTCGTTCTTTCGGTATTGTTCCTGTCGATGCGCGTGGCGATCGCCGCGATGATTCCCAACGTCTTGCCGGTGCTCGTGTTTTTTGGGGTGATGGGATGGCGTGGCGTCGAATTGAACCTTGCCACCAGCATCATTGGTGCGGTCGCACTGGGCATTGCGGTCGACGATACGATTCACTACATGGCGCGTCTCAACCGCGTGGTGAAATCGGCGCCCACGCAGCGTGAAGCGCTGCTTACGACGATGGCTGCCGTCGGCCGGCCGGTGGTCGCCACGTCGCTGACCTTGACCGCCGGCTTTCTCGTCATGGTGGTTTCCGGCTTTTGGATCATCAGCGCCTTCGGTTGGCTGTCGGCGCTGACGATGCTGGTCGCACTGGCGACCAATTTGCTGCTGCTGCCGGCGCTGCTCGCCACCGTTCCGGTCATCAGCGTTTGGGATTTGGTCGCCTTCCGCCTGGGCGAACGGCCACATCGCACGATTCCCCTGTTCGAGGGACTCGGGCGCCTTGGCGTGCGGCTGGTGGTGTTGCTCGGTACCCTGCGAACGTTCGAACCGGGGCAGGTCATGGTGCGCAGCGGCGAACCGGGCAGCGAAATGTATCTGCTGCTCGGTGGCGAGGCCGAGGTGCGCGGCGACGGTGGTGGGCGCGTGCTGGCGCGCCTTCGCCGAGGCGACGTGTTCGGCGAGATGGCTGCGCTTCGGCGAAGCATGCGGGTGGCCGACGTCGTCGCCTGCGAACACGTCGAAGCGCTGGTGATCGACGAGGCGTTCTTGCGGCGCCTGCGCGCACGCTACCCGCGTCTGGCGGCGACGTTCTTCCTCAACATCGCCCGGATTTTGAGCGACCGTCTCGAACAGGCCAACCGGCGCGTGGGCCTGATCGAAGCGCATTAGCGGGGGCGAACAAGCTCGCATTGTCCGGCGCCGCGTCCTAATCTCTCGGCGACATTTCTAGCAAGGAGCGGAGTTTTGGCGACGATTCAGAAGAAGCGCGGTAATTATCTCGAGGATTTTCGGCCGGGGCAGCTGTTCCGGCACAAGGGCGGCAAGACGGTCAACGAAGGCCTGTTCAACGCGTTCAGCGACTTTTCGATGACGACCAATCCCTTGCACAAGAACGCGGAATACGCCCGCTTGTTCGGCTACGACGGGCTGGTCGTACCGCCGGGATTGGTGATGAACGTGGTGTTTTCGCAAACCGTCGAAGACATCAGCGAGAACGCGCGGGCCAACCTCGAGTACATCAACATGCGTTTCGGGGCTCCGGTTTACGTCGGCGATACGCTCGAGGCGGAGACCACGATTCTCGGCATCAAACCCTCTTCCAAGAACAACGATCGCGGCGTGGTGCACGTGGCCACGGTCGGACGCAAGCAGGACGGCTCGGTGGTCATCGCCTTCGAGCGCAAGGTCCAGGTGTGGAAGCGAGATTCCGCAGCCCCGGTCGAAGATGCAAGCCTCGAGGAGCGTCCGGCGATCGACTGCGAGCCGCAGATTCCGGCCTACGATGCGCACCGCGACTACCGCTCGAAGGCGCACCTGTCGAACGCGGATACTTACTTTGAAGACTTTTGTGCGGGCGACGTCTACCAGCACTCGCGCGGCCGCGTCGTCACGGACGAGCACATCGCACTCACCGGCCAACTCGACAACACCTCGCAGGTTCACTGCAATCAGCATTTGATCGATCAGAACCCCAAGAAATACATTGGCGGCCGCTTGATCGTCTACGGTGGGATTCCCTTCAACCTCTGCTTGGGGCTTTCCTGCCCGGACATCGCCGACAACTCGCCGGCCGACATCGCCTACACCAGCGGCCGACATGTTGGCCCGGTGTTTTCGGGCGATACCGTGTTTGCCGGCACCGAAATCCGAGAGACCCGCGATTATCCGGGCCGCGAGGATCTCGGTGTACTGGTAACGACCTTGCGCGGGCACAAGTTTCGGCCGCCGGCCGAGGGCGAGGAAGGGCCGCAGCAGGTCGACGTGTTCTATCTCGAGCGCGAGTTAGCCGTGCGCCGGCGCAGCCACTACGCGGCGTGAACTCGAACGCCACGCTAGGGCAGCGCGCCGCGAACGTTGCACTATATCGCGGCGTGCGCGCGGCTCGCGATTACGGCGACGTCGCGGCCGAATGGCGCGCGTTGCGCCATGGCTGCGGCCTCGTCGATGCGGTTTGGCGCCGGAGGATTCGCGCCAGCGGCACGGACGCACGCGCTTACCTGCACGGCCAGTCGACCCAGGACATCGAGCATCTTGCCGGCGGACGCGGTGCTCCGGCGCTACTGCTGACGGCGCAGGGAAAAGTCGAGGCGATGGCGGCGGTCTACGCTTGCGCGCAAGAAGGCGACTTCGAATGGCGCGTCGACGCCGCCGACCAGGAGCAGGCGCTGGTGCGGGCCGGCCGCTTCGTGGTTGCCGACGACGTCGAGTTCCAGATCCTCGAGAGCGCTGCTTGCGTTGCATTGGTTGGGCCGAAGGCGCCAGCGGTCGCCCAAGCGGCAGGGCTAAGCTTGCCGGAGGCGGCCGCGAGCGCCGATTGGGAACGCTCGGCGGCCAAACCCTGCGGGCACGCAGCCGAGAGAAAAGACGCCAGACACCCCAAAAACACCTTCCTGAGGAACATCCTCGTTGATTTTATCCTATGAGAGTTCTGCATAAAAACACTACAACAGATGAAGAAAGGAACGGATAGGCGATTCTGGAACGGAATATGGCCCG
>CAZJCO010000304.1:0-3548 GCA_964544375.1 uncultured Myxococcales bacterium | reverse complement strand
GCGTGGGTGTCTGACATGCGCACTCACGGGGTTGAGACGCGGATCGCACGGATTTTCACCACCTACGGTCCCCGCATGCGCATGGAAGACGGTCGCGTAGTGCCCAACTTTATCTGCCAGGCTTTGCGCGGGGAGCCCTTGACGCTGTACGGCGACGGCAGTCAGACGCGCAGCTTCTGCTACGTCGACGATCTCGTTGAGGGCTTGGTTCGACTGCTGTGGTCGGACGAACGGATGCCGACCAACTTGGGGAACCCGGCGGAAATGACGATCATGGACTTTGCGCGCAAGATCAAGGAGCTGTCCGGTTCCGACGCGCCGATCGAAGAGAAGCCTCTGCCGGTCGACGATCCCAAGGTACGGCAACCAAACATTTCCAAGGCCAAGGAACTTCTCGATTGGCAGCCGCGGGTTCCTTTGGAGGAGGGGCTTCGCAAGACGATCGCCTGGTTCCGCCAGCGTCTGGGGCGCGCCTGATGCGGGTTGTTGTCACCGGCGGCGCGGGATTCATCGGCTCGCACGTGACCGAGGCCTATCTGGCCGAAGGCCACGAGGTGCTGGTACTCGACGATCTCTCGAGCGGCCACGCCGAGAACATTCCGCAGCAGGCAAGCTTCGAGCAGGCCGACATCCGATCGCCGCAGGCGGCCGACGCGCTGCGCCGGTTCCGACCGGAGGTTCTCAATCACCACGCGGCGCAGATGAACGTGCGCGTATCGGTCGACGACCCGTGCCTTGACGCCGATATCAATGTCGTCGGCTTCTTGCGCCTTCTCGAAGCCGGTCGGGAAGTCGGCCTGCGCCGCGTCATCTTTGCCTCATCCGGCGGCACGGTCTACGGGGATCCCGCCAAGTTTCCCTGTCCCGAGAGCGAACCGACCCATCCGATCTGTCCCTACGGTGTCAGCAAGCTCAGCGGCGAGAGTTATCTGTACTATTACGATCGGATCTACGGCATTCACCACGTGGCGCTGCGTTACGCCAACGTATACGGCCCGCGGCAGGACCCCCACGGCGAGGCCGGAGTCATTGCGATTTTCAACCAGCGTTTTCTTCGAAACGAAAACGTGGTGATCTTTGGCGACGGTCTGCAGACGCGCGATTACGTTTACGTCGGCGACGTCGTGCGGGCGAACCTCGCGGCCCTAGAGACGGAATTTCGAGGACCGGTCAATATCGGTACCGGAATCGAAACCGACGTGGTTAGCCTGTGCGCGCGCGTCAAAGAGCTGGTCGGCGGAAGCGGCGAAGCCCAACACGGACCCGCCAAAGACGGCGAGGTGCGGCGCTCTTCACTCGACGTATCACGGGCCGCAGACGTGCTCGACTGGCGGCCGCTTACCGGTCTGTCGGAAGGCTTGGCGAGCACGGTTGACTTCTTTCGGGCTCGGTCGTAGCGAGAAGGGTTGGCTGCGGCGTGCGGCCGGCTCGTCCGAAAAATGTCTTCCATATCATCGATTCGTAACTTCGCGATCATCGCGCATATCGACCACGGCAAGTCGACCCTGGCCGACCGCATCCTCGAACATACCGGCGCGGTTTCCGGGCGAGAAATGGCCGAGCAGTTCCTCGATGACATGGAACTCGAGCGCGAGCGCGGAATTACGATCAAGGCTCGTGCGGTACGCTTGATGTACGAGGGCCGCCGCCATGGGCGGGTAGCGTTGCAGTTGATCGACACTCCGGGACACGTCGATTTCTCCTACGAAGTATCGCGTTCGCTCGCGGCCTGCGAAGGGGTGCTGCTGATCGTCGATGCCAGTCAGGGAGTCGAGGCGCAAACCGTCGCCAACGCCTATCTGGCGCTGGATTCCGACCTCGAAATCATCCCGGTGCTGAACAAGATCGATCTGCCAAGCGCCGAGCCGGACCGTGTCGCCGAAGAGATAGAAGAAGTCGTCGGACTGCCGGCGGAGGACGCTTTGCGGGTCAGTGCGAAGACCGGCGAAGGCATTGAAGAGTTGCTCGACGCGATCGTCGAGCGCATTCCGCCGCCGAAGGGATCGCCGGATAATCCGCTGCGGGCGCTGATCTTCGACAGTTGGTTCGATTCCTACCTGGGGGCGATGGTCCTGGTCCGCGTCTTCGATGGGAGCGTACGCAAGGGCGACCGCATCCGGCTGATGCAGTCGGAAAGGACCTACGAGGTGACCCGCGTCGGTACCTTCACGCCGGCGCCGTGCGCCGTCGAGGCGCTGTCGGCGGGGGAGGTCGGTTTTCTCGCCGCCGGCGTCAAAAGCGTCGGCGAAGCCCGCGTCGGAGATACCGTGACCCACGCCGAGCGTCCTTGCGAGACTCCGCTGGAAGGGTTCAAGCAGGTCCATCCGATGGTGTTTGCCGGACTCTACCCGACCGACAGCGGACAGTACGAAGCCCTGCGCGACGCGATCGAGAAGCTGCGCCTGAACGATTCTTCCTTTTCCGTCGAGCCGGAGACCTCGGCCGCGCTCGGGTTCGGCTTTCGCTGCGGATTCCTCGGCCTGTTGCACATTGAAGTGACGCAGGAGCGCCTCGAGCGAGAGTTCGGACTGGAACTGATCACGACCGCGCCGACGGTGGCGTACCGGGTGCTCGCTTCGGACGGTAGCGAGTTGGAGATCGACAGTCCGGCCAAGCTGCCCGATGCCGGTATGATCGAATCGATTGCCGAGCCGTACGTGCTGGCGACGATCCACGTTCCGACCGATTACCTCGGTGCGGTGTTGGCGCTGTGCGAGGACAAGCGCGGCATCCAGCGAAATCTCGGGATCACCGGCAAGGGCCGTAGCCTGATCGTCTACGAGATGCCGCTCAGCGAGATCGTCTACGACTTTTACGATCGTCTCAAGTCGTCCTCGCGAGGCTACGCCTCGCTGGACTACGAACACCTCGATTTTCGCAGCGAACCACTGGTGCGGTTGGACCTTTTGGTCAACGGAGAACGCGTCGACGCGCTTTCCGTGATTTGTCACCGCGACCGTGCGCCGCAACGGGGGCGTGAATTAGCGCTCAAGATGAAGCGTCTGATTCCACGACAGATGTTCGAGGTCGTGCTGCAGGCGGCGATCGGGAGTCGCATCATCGCGCGCGAGACGGTCAAGCCTTTACGCAAGAACGTGACCGCCAAGTGCTACGGCGGCGACATTACGCGAAAACGCAAGCTGCTCGAAAAGCAGAAGGAAGGGAAGAAGAGGATGAAACAGGTGGGCAGTGTGGAAATTCCGCAGGAGGCCTTTCTTGCGGTGCTCAAGGTGGACGAATCGTGAGCGGCGGCAACAAGCAGGAGGTGACGCGCGAACGGTCCGTCTGGCGCGAGTATGCCGAGGCGCTCGGCATGGCGATCATCCTGGCACTGTTCATTCGCACCTTCGTCGTGCAGGCGTTCAAGATCCCGAGCGGCTCGATGCTGCCGACGCTGCAGATCGGCGATCATCTGTTGGTGAACAAGTTCATTTACGGCGTGCGGATGCCGCTCGGCGGCGGGCGCCCGCGCGGACTGCGACAACCGCAGCGGGGGCGAGTGCGCGCAGTCTGCTCACATACACACACGCTACCACGGCTCCCGCTTG
>CAZJCO010000303.1:0-3562 GCA_964544375.1 uncultured Myxococcales bacterium | reverse complement strand
CCGTTGTGCGCGTCGACGATTCACTCTGACGTCTGGGTGCCCGTCGAGATGGGACCCGACTCCGCGCTGGGGCTGGCTGTGGCACGCGTGATTATCGAAGAAGGCATGTTCGATGCCGATTTTCTACGCGAGCAAACCGACATGGCGTTTCTCGTGCGCAAGGACAACGGGCTGTTCCTGCGAGAAACCGACATGCGACGCGGCGGGGCGGACGACGTATTTTACGTCTACGATGAAGTCGCCGGACGCGTCGAGCCGGCACCAAAAAGGTCTCTCGACTTGGACGGCCGCCGCCCGGCGCTCGAAGGGGAGTTCACCGTCCGTACGCGTAGCGGCGACGTCGAAGTGACGCCGGTATTCGTCCGCTTGCGCGAACATCTCGAAGGCTACACGCCCGAAAAGGCTTCTCGGATTACCGGCGCCGACGCCGGCTTGATTCGTAAGCTGGCGCGATTGATCGGCAAGGCACGCGCTGCGACCGTGATGACGCAGTCGAACTTTTCCAAGTACTACCACGGCTTGGAGATGGAGCGGGCGCAGATTCTGGTGCTGGCTCTGTGCGGTCACTTTGGCAAGAAGGGCGCGGGCATGAACGCGTTCCCTTGGCTTACCGTCGAAGCTCCCGAGGCTGCAGGTGTTGCTCCGCACAACATGCCGCTAGCGCTCGGCATGATTGCGTTGGGTATCGAAAAAGCGCCGGCGATGATCAAGTCGAAGGCCCAGGGCAAAACCTGGGAGATGTTCCTCATCGAACAGGCACGCGAGGAATACGCACGCGGTGGATTCGCGCCGTCGACCCTGTTCTTCCACCGCTACGGGATGGGAGAACTCACCGGGAGCTCGAATCGTTGGGACAAGACTCTACCGCGCGAGCTTTCGTCTTATCTCGACGAGGCGCTGGCCAAAGGCTGGCAGATGGTGCCCGATACCGAGCCGAAGATCTTCATGTCGGTCGGCGGCAACTTCCTGCGGCGCGTGCGCGGCTACCACAAGCTGATCGAGAACTTCCTGCCTCGCTTGGATCTGCTCGTCACCGTCGACTGGCGCATGAGCAATACCGGGACCCACAGCGACTACGTGCTGCCGGCGACTGCTTGGTACGAGCGCAACGACATCACCTGGGCTACTCCGCACGCGCCGTTTTCTCAGGTGACGACGCGTGCCGCGACACCGCTGGGCGAGGCAAAGTCGGACTGGGAGTTCCATTGTTTGATGATGAAGCATCTGCAGCGGCGCGCCAAGCAGCGGGGAATCAAGAGCTTCCGCGACCGCCAAGGAAAGGAGCGCCGGCTCGATCAGGTCTACGACCGCATGACCTACAGCGGACGCTACACCGAGGAGAACGGTGAGGAGTTCCTTTCCGCGCTTCTCGAGGTCAACACCAATCTCGGTGGCATCAGCTGGGAAGAACTCAAGGAGAAAGGCTTCGCCCGTTTCACGGCCTTGGGGAGCAGCCCGGTCAACATTGGCAATGCGACAGACATCGAGCCGAATGAGACGATTACCGCCAATGTCTGGCATGTGCGCGACAAGTATCCGTGGCCGACGCTTACGCGGCGGATGCAGTTTTATATCGACCACCCATTTTACGTCGAACTCGGGGAGACGCTTCCGGTCCACAAGGACAATCCGGCGATCGGCGGGGACTATCCGCTGAAGATGACGGGCGGGCACACGCGTTGGTCGATTCACGCTTCCTGGCGCGACAATCCCTTGTTGCTGCGTCTGCAGCGCGGAAGGCCGGTGGTGTTCATGAGTCCGGTGGACGCGCAAACGCGAGGCATCGAAGACGGCGAGCTGGTACGCGCCCACAACGACGTCGGCAGCTTCGAGATCGAGGCGAAAGTCTCGGCGGCGATGCGGCCGGGACAGGCAGCCGTGTACCACGCCTGGGAGCCCTACCAGTTCAAGAAGCGCAACTCGCATCAGGCGGCCCTGCCGACGCCCTTCAATCCGATTCAGATGGCCGGCGGATATTATCATCTGCAGCCGATGATGATCATGTGCGAGCCCGGCCTGAACGACCGCGGTACGCGGATCGAGATCGAGCGGCTGAACCGGCGGTCCGAGCGCTCCCAATCCTGAGGATTGAGGCTATGTCGCGGCGGTGCAGTGCTTAGCATCCGCCGTGCGCTTCTGTGTTTGATTCTTTTTGCGCCATGTCCTGTAGACATTGCTGCGCAACGTTGAATGCCGTCACAAAGCTGCCGTTTCGTCTCCTGCGCTGAGCTTCGTCATTCGCTAGCAAAGCCCGAGCAGCGTCCGACCGTGTTTTGCTCGCATCGGGTACCGTCTCTCTAAGCCCCTGTTTTCCGGTTTTAAATTCTCACGCCGCTAGGGTGGGCCGTTGCTCCTAGCGGCCTTGGCAACCGAAGGCCAGTGCCCCGAGTCGTCCGCTGCTTGCGGTACGACCGTTGCATTTGAGTTCTGCGGCCCCGTTCTCGGTTCGGTGCTGCCGCGGCGCGAGCAAAAAAAGCTGCGGAATTGAGGGGATGGTCCATGGTGAGGATAGACAAGCGGGAAGGCGTGCTGCTGGCAGCGGCCTTTGTTCTTTTGATCCTGCTGGGCGGATCGGCAAGCGCCAGCGATTTGCAGAACACGGCGCATGACTTTTCCCGCAACGCGGCCGGTACGGTCGAGGCTTGCGACTTTTGCCACGCGGGTCCGGAGTCAGGCGTTTCGGCGCTGGCCTCGGCGGACGTCAGCGTCGACACTGCCGCGTGGACTGCCACGCGAGAATCAAACCCCGCGTCTTGCCTGGGCTGTCACGATGGCTCCGTCGCGTCCGATACGATGGCTCATGCCGCGGTCGGCGGTACGGTGGCTACAACGAAAGGCTTCGACTGGAACGCCAGCCTAGGGAACGGTCATCCTGTGTTCGTCGTCTACGACTCCGCGCTGGCGCGTCGCAGCCATAAACTCTTCGACCCGGCAACGACGCCGAGTGGGTTGGGCGGGACAATCGCCGAAGATCTGCTAGACGGCTCGCAGGTCGTTTGTTCTTCATGCCACGGAGTCCACGACCGGTCCGGGCGCGGCGATTTCTTGCGAGTCACGAACGAGGGCAGCCGGCTCTGCCTCACCTGTCACGACGTTTGATTGACGACTCACTTGTCACTCTGCGAAAGACGTCGATCCGACGGTTCAAGTAGTCGGCGACATAGACCGTTCCTTCTCGATCAACGGCAAGGCCGGTCGGATTGCGCATCATACCAGGCCCCGTTCCCCTTGCGCTGAAAAACATCAACGGCTTGCCGCTTGGTGCGAAGACTTGCACATTGGACCAGCCGGAATCCACAACATAGAGTTCGCCCCGGGAATCCACGGCGAGGCCTTTCGGTTTGTCGAACGTACCGAATCCGACCCCGCGCCGCCCAATCTGGCGGCGGAAACGACCCTCGTGGTCGAACACGACGATACGACTGTTTACGGTGTCGGAAACGTATAGATCTCCCGCCGCGTCGACCGCGGCGTAGGTAGGAAACATCAGGTGCCCGGCGCCAACGCCTTTCCCCTGGCCAATCTCGCGCAAGAACTGCCCGCGGCGGTCGACGGCCTTGAT
>CAZJCO010000302.1:0-3572 GCA_964544375.1 uncultured Myxococcales bacterium | reverse complement strand
CGGCACACCCCGCGACAACTTCCTTAGTTACACGAAGCGCAGCGGCCGCTGGAGAATTCGGAAACACGCACCGCTCATTCCACGCGCGGCGCAGCAGATCCTCGGTGTGCTCAGAAACGCAAACATAAAGGGCGTTCTTGGGAAGTAGTCGCTGCTCGGGATGCGGTCTAACCTTTCTTGGCCTTCTTGCCCTTCTTGCCTTTCTTGGCCTTCTTGCCCTTCTTGGCCTTCTTGCCTTTCTTGCCCTTCTTGCCCTTCTTGCCCTTGGCCACCTCTCCGCCGCCCGCTCCGCCTGCACCTATCGCACCGGTCAGATCCACGTTGAAGGCGCCGCGTATGGACTCAGCCGTCGTACCAAGAGCGCCGGCCGTACCGATTGCCACGAGCGCCAGGACCAAGACGTACTCGGCGAGAGCCGCGCCTTTCTCCCCGCGGGATGACAAACGGCACAAGGTGGCAAGAAGTCGGAACATGGCCTTTAGTCCTAAGCAAAAGGAGTACCACGCGGCGGGTGGCCCGCGAGCGTAGCAATTACAAGGGCTTGGGCCGGCGCGTTGCGAGCCGCGCGAGCGGAAGGCGAACGCACCCGCACGAACGCGAAAAATGCACGGATCGTTCGATATGCCGAGCGGCAAAGAGACGCGGGCGCGACCGGTCAGGAGCTATGCCGCGTGGGACAAGGAGCTAGTCAGGCATCTCGCTTGGGATAATAGCGTGCGATGGTGTCGGCCACGCAGGCCGGACGGTCCTTGCCTTCGATCTCGACGGCCACGCGAACCGTGGCCTGCACCCCACCGTCCTTGGTCTCCTCGACCTTGACCAGTTCGGCACCCGCACGCACGCGCGAGCCAACCGGCACGGGAGCCGTAAAGCGCACCTTGTCGGTACCGTAGTTCACACCCATCGAGATGCCGCGCACCTCGACGATCTGCGGCAGAAACATGCTCACCAGGGAAAGCGTCAGATAGCCGTGGGCGATGCAGCCGCCGAAGGGCCCCTTGGCGGCGCGCTCGGGATCGACGTGAATCCACTGGTGATCACCGGTCGCGTCGGCAAACTGATTGATCCGCTCCTGCGTAATCTCGAGCCAGTCGCTGTGGCCGAGCTTCTTGCCAACGGCGTCCTTCAGTTCGGACGGGCTGTTAAATACGGTTGCCATCGTTCCTGCTCCTTCTCGTTCGACGTCACCCTTGGGTCGGTAGCGCCAGCGTTCCCTTGCACGGCGTCACCGGCCCGTCGGCGGTCGACATGATGATCTCGACGTCGACCCGGTGGTCATCGTCCTCAACATACTTCTTCAAGACTTTTCCGCTGACGATCATGTCGTCGCCGGCGCATACGTTGCCGCGCATCGCCACGCTGATCTTGCGGACAGTACTCGCCGGTCCGCCCCAGTCGGTCAAATAACGGCTGGCCATGCCGAGATTGAACGGTGTGTTGACGAATACGTCCTTGGTCTTCGAGCGCTGTTGGGCGTACTCGCGGTTGGAGTGCTGCGGCGAGAAGTCGCGGGTGGCCGAGGCGAGATAGACACAGCGGGTGAAGGTGATCGGCATCGCGACCTGCGGTAGCTGCTCGCCCTCCTCGACGTCTTCCCAGTAGCGCTCGACGCGCTCCGGTGGGCGATAGCCGGTCTTTTCCCCCTCGATCATTTCTTCGACTGCCGGGCTCCACCCTCCGGTGGTCGACTGCGAACTCGTCGCGTCGCCGGCGGCATCGACCGAAGCCGGCGGCTTTCCTTCCTCGCGGCCGTAGCCGAACGCGGTCATGCGCTCGCGCGCGACCAACTCTCCTTTTTGATTGCGGTAGATACGGTCCATGGTCCAGAAGTGCCCGGCACCGAGCCGCGTCTTCTTCCACGGCGAGACGGAAACCAAGCGCTGACTTACGTGCACGCGGTCGCCTACTTCGAGCGGCTTGCCGACTTCCATCTCGACATTCGTGATGATGCCGACCGGAAGATCGAGCGCCTCTTTGATGTCGTAGTGGATGTGGCGGGCCGGTTCGCGCTCTCCCGGAGGCCAGGGCCAGCGAAAATGCATCGCAAAGGTGGTCATGACCGAGCCGGGCGGCGCGACGACGCTGCGAAAGCCCCGCGAGCGCGCATAATCCGCGTCGAGATATAAAGGATTGCCGTCCTCGATCATCTCGCACCAGTGCCGGATCAGGTACTCGTTCACCTCCAGGGGCGCCGGCTCGGACGCGGACTCCTTCGTGAGTTCGACGAGCCGCCGCTTGTTGGCCTCCGGAAGATCCTCGGGAATGTAGTCGAGTCCTGGCTGATCGCTCATCGGAACGTCTTCCTCCCGTCCTTCGGATAGCCTACTTGAAGAGCCCATCCAACCGCCGCGGGCGGGCCTCGGTCTGGCATCGATCGGCCTCGACATATAAAGGTTGAGGCTTCATCCATTGGAATCGTTCTAGGAGTAACCACGATGCGCGTAGAAACCGCTTTGCTCAGTCTGGAAACCGCCCAATACGCGGGCAAGGGACAAGACGCCGTCACCTTGGCAGGCATCGCCGAAGCCGCACGCCGCATCGAGGCGCTCGGTTTCGACAGCGCGACGATTCCCGAAGCCGGCCACGATCCGTTCTTGCCGGCCATGATCGCGGCCGAGCACACGAGCCGGATCGCCCTGGCAACCAACGTGGCAATCGCGTTTCCGCGCAGTCCGATGGTCACGGCACAGATCGCCTGGGACCTTCAGCACCTCTCGGGCGGGCGGTTTCAGTTGGGGCTAGGCACGCAGGTCAAGGGTCACAACGAGCGGCGTTACGCCACCCCGTGGTCCGCGGCGCCCGGGCCACGACTGCGCGAATACGTGCTGTGCATGAAGGCGATGTTCGCGTCTTTCTGTAACCCGAAACAGATCACAAAGTTTGAGGGCGAGCACTACCGTTTCACGATGTTGCCGCCGTTCTTCAACCCCGGACCGATCGCTCACCCCGAGGTGCCGATCTATGTGGCGGCGGTCAACAAGTACATGGCTCGCCTGACCGGCGAGTTGTGCGACGGCTTGCGCCTGCACCCGATCGGTACGTTCGCCTATACAAAGGAGGTCCTTCTCAAACAAATCGCCGCCGGCGCCGCCAAGGCGGGGCGCGATCCTTCGGCCGTCGACATCGTTGGCGCACCCTTCCTCGCCGTCGGCCGCGACGAAGAAGCCGTCGAGAAGGCCAAGGCCGATCTCAAACAGAAAATCGCCTTTTACGCCTCCACTCGAACCTACCACGCGGTGCTCGAGTTCCATGGCTGGCAGGACGTCGGCGCCAAGCTCCATGAACTTTCCGTGGCCGGCAAGTGGCAGGAACTGCCCAAGCTGATTTCCGACGACATGCTCGAGCAGTGGGCCGTCATCGCCACCTACGACGAGATGGCAGGCCGCATCAAGCGACTCTGCAAAGGGATCTTCGACACCGTGATGCTCGACCTGCCGCCCGAACTTCGCGCCGACGACGACCGGCTCGCGGGAATCGCGGCGACGATCAACGCCGGCCGGCTATGGCATCGGCCCCGGGGCTCGCCCCCCCCGGCCTGGGTTCGGGGGGGGGGTGGGGTTGGAACGCACGAC
>CAZJCO010000301.1:0-3603 GCA_964544375.1 uncultured Myxococcales bacterium | reverse complement strand
GTGCGTACTTTGGAGCCGTCTGGAGTGGAGATGTTGGCACTCCCCACGCGAGCCCGCCGCGGCTGGCTACGGCTGCTGCGAGAACTGGCTAGGCGCGAGGTGCTGGAATTGCTGATCGAAGGCGGCGCCGGCATTGTCGCCTCGGCGGTGAAGGCGCGCGTGGTCAACCAGCTGACGATCTTTTATAATCCGCGTTTGATTGGGGGAGATGGGGTTCCCTTGGTTGCCGGTCTGGGGATCGCCGATCCGCATCGCGCCCCGCGCTGGAAGACCGTGGAAGTCCGGCCGTGCGGATCGGACCTATTATGGCGTGGGCGACCGGCTCCGCCGGCGAGAGGCTAGAACGACGTGAGTGAGAACGACTCGATTCGAGAGGTCACCGAGGCCGTCACGGCCGGACGTGCGGTCGTTCTCTATGACGAGGAATTCCCAAAGCTAGGCGGTTACATCTGCTGCGCGGGTCGCTTGGCCAGCGCCGAAACGGTCAACTTCATGGTACGGGAGGGGCGCGGACTGGTGTGCCTGGCGATGACCGAGCAGCGGATGCAGTCCCTGGGGATTCCTCTGATGGTTGGCGGCGCCGAGTTCCCGCGGCGTCCCACCTTCGGTGCTTCGATCGAATCCCGCCACGGTGTGACCACCGGAATCTCGGCCGCCGATCGGGCGACGACACTGCGCAGCGCGAGCCGGTCCGAGGCCAGTGCCGGCGACATCATCATGCCGGGACACGTGTTTCCCGTCCTCGTGCGAGCGGGCGGCGTGCTCAGCCGGCCGGGACTTCCCGAGGCGGCAGTCGATCTTGCGCGGCTCTCCGGACAAGGGGACGCGATGGCGATGTGTGCCATCCTCGACGAGAGTGGAGCCGTTGCGACCGCCGCCCACGCATGCTCGCTGGCCAAGCGGTTCTCGATCGTGGCGGTACCCTTGCAGAGAATCATTGCGGAACGGCTGCGCAGCGACATCGTCGTCGAGCGGGTGGCGGAGAAAGACATTACCGTTGAGGGAGGTGGGGTGTTCCGTGGCGTGGTTTACCGCAACGACTTCGACAGCCACGAACACATGGCGCTGGTAGCGGGAGTTCTCGCCGGCGAGCCGGCGCCCTTGGTTCGGGTGCATTCTCAGTGTCTGACCGGAGACGTTTTCGGGTCGCTGCGTTGCGACTGCGGCGACCAATTGCTGCTCGCGCTCGAACGCATTGCCAGCGAGGGCAGGGGCGCAGTGATCTACATGCAGCAGGAAGGCCGCGGTATCGGCTTGGCGAACAAGATCCGCGCCTACGAGCTGCAGGACAGGGGCAGGGATACGGTCGAGGCTAATCTCGAACTTGGATTTAAAGAAGATTTGCGAGATTATGGGATAACTGCCCAAATTATAAGAGATTTGGGCATTTCGAAGGTTCGCTTGATGACGAATAATCCGCAAAAGGTGGCAGGCCTTAGCCGCTATGGGATCGAGATCGAAGAGCGGGTGGCGCTCGAGACCGTGCCCCATGCGCAGAACATCGGCTATCTGAGAACCAAAAAGAGCAAGCTCGGGCATTTGATCGACGCGAACATGCTTGGCGACGAGGGGTCTTCCTGATGGCGCAACGGCGCATTGCGGTCGTCGTCAGTCGCTTCAATCAGACGGTTACCGACCGTTTGCTCGACGGCGCGCGCGAGGCTGCGCAGACGCGGGGAAGCAACATCGAAGAGACCGCGGTGTTCCCCGTACCGGGCGCTTTCGAGTTGCCGGTCGTCGCGATGGCCGCGGCGCGTTCCGGGCGTTTTGACGCGATCGTTTGCCTCGGTGCCGTGATTCGCGGTGAAACCCCGCATTTCGAGTACGTGAGCGCCCAGGCCGCGACGGGTATTCAGCGGGTATCCCTAGATACCGGCATTCCGGTCGCGTTTGGTGTGTTGACGACGGATACGATGGAGCAAGCGCTCGAACGCGCCGGCGGGCGGGTCGGCAACAAAGGTTACGATGCCGTGATCGCGGTACTGGAAACGCTCGAACAGCTCGAGCGTGCCGGAGGACGGTCCGCCTGAGACCGCACCATGGGCCTGCGGCGTAGAGCACGAGAGGCGGCGCTGCAGCGTCTCTATCAGATCGAGATTGCCGGCGATACGGGGGCCGAGGCTTGCCAGAACTATTGGGACAGCGTCGGCGTCAAGAACTCCGACGCCAGGGAATTTGCCGAACAGTTGGTGCAGGCGGTAGTGCTTCATCGCCGCCGCCTCGATGAGGCGATCGATGCGGCTGCGTCGAACTGGCAGCTCGAACGCCTTGCTCGTATCGATTTGTGCGTGCTGCGCCTCGCGGCCGCGGAACTGCTATGCTTTAGCGACACCCCGGCGAGCGTGGTGATTGACGAAGCCTTGGAGATGGCGCGTCGGTTCTCGAATTCCGATGCTCCGGCTTTCGTCAACGGTGTGCTGGATCGAGTGGCTCGAGAGAACGGGTTGATTGGAGATTCCCAACCATGACGCAGGATCGCGGCTACGACGCACGGGCGGTGGAAGAACGATGGCAGCGCAATTGGGAATCGGCCGCGGTGCGAAGCGCGGCCGACAGCGCCACCCCTTACTACCTACTGGAAATGTTTCCCTATCCATCGGGACGCATTCACATGGGGCACGTCCGTAACTACACGATCGGCGACGTGTTGGCGCGTTTTCTCACGGCCCGCGGTCATCATGTGCTACACCCGATGGGGTGGGACGCGTTCGGCCTGCCGGCCGAACAGGCGGCGATTAAACACCACACGGCGCCGGCCCGTTGGACGGCCGACAACATTGCGACCATGCGTCAGCAACTCAAGCGAATGGGCTTTCGCTACGATTGGAAGCTCGAGGTCGCGACTTGCGACCCTTCCTACTATCGCTGGGAGCAGCTTTTCTTCATTCAACTGTACGAGCGAGGTCTGGCCTATCGCAAGAGCGCCAAGGTGAACTGGTGCGACGAATGCGGAACCGTACTTGCCAACGAGCAAGTCGAGGGTGAGCAGTGCTGGCGCGGCCATCCATCGGTACACCAGAAGGAACTCGACCAGTGGTTCTTGCGGATTACGGCCTACGCCGAGGAGTTGCTGGCGGGGCTCGACGAACTGTCGGGTTGGCCGGAAAAAGTGTTGACGATGCAGCGCAACTGGATCGGCCGTAGCGAGGGCGTGGAAATCGATTTCCAGATCGTCGAGACCGGGGAAACGCTGCGCGTGTTTACCACCAGAGCCGATACCTTGTTCGGCGCTACCTTCGTGAGCTTGGCCGTAGAGCACCCGGCGGTGGAAGCCCTGGCTCGGGCCGGCGGCCGAGGCGACGAAGTGCACGCCTTCGTCAGCAAGGTCGCTTCGCAGGATCCTGCTCAACGGGCCGAGGGAAAGGAAGGCGTGTTGACCGGCTGTACGGCGATCAATCCGATCAACGGTCGCGCGATCCCGATTTACCTCGCCAACTTCGTATTGATGGAGTACGGCACCGGTGCGGTGATGGCTGTGCCGGCGCACGATCAGAGGGACTTCGAGTTCGCCGCGCGCTATCAAATACCCGTCGAGGTCGTCGTCCAGCCCGCCGGCGGCAAGCTCGAGCCGCCGCTGGCCGAGGCCTACGCAGACGATGGCGG
>CAZJCO010000300.1:0-3613 GCA_964544375.1 uncultured Myxococcales bacterium | reverse complement strand
CGTCAGCCCCGGAAAAGTCTAGTTATGAAGTGTGTGCGTAACGGGGAAGCTTACGGGGGCACCTACAGCGTCAGCGCGCAACGGCCAACGAAGTCGGCAGCGGGCCTGTCGACACGGACTGGACCGGTGCAGCATCCGAGAAGGCGAACGACATGGTATTCACATCGTAGACGACGGCACGCGCTTCATTAGGAAGAGCCGGATCCCACACATGATCAGCCCCCCACAACAGGCCCGCGCCCTTGTGAAGAGAGATATCCACGAACCCCGGTGACGAAACCCGTGACGTAGGCCCCGCTCCGCTGATGTAACCTGCCGTCGAATTGAAATCGAGAACCCACAACAGCTCCGCCCCGGTTGCGTAGAGCAGACCTGCTGCCGGATCCGCAGCATACGAGTATGCTCGGTCGCTCGTAGGCGTTCCCGCGATCTGAGCCCCGGTGGTCGCGTCGAGATAGAGCGTTCCGATCGACGTCCCGATGAAAAGAAGATTGGCCGACGGATTCACGGCAACAGCATATGGACGCGCCCCGGTGTCGAATCGCGACGCAGCCAACGTGCCGTAGAAAAACGCCGGGGTGGTCGCGTCGAGCATCACCAAGGAATCGACCGCGTAGGCGGAGCCGACTGAGTAGACTATGCCGGCCGCAGGATCGACGTCGATCCCATTGGACTCGTGAGGCATGGCTACGCTCGCTGCACCGAGGCTACCGCCCAGGTATGCCGGCATACTGGCGTCCAGGTAGGTGATCTGGGGAGAAGAGCTACCATTCGAAACGTAGACCAGTCCGTCGGTATCGTTGACGGCGATGGATCGACCTGACGGGCCGATCGCGATGCTCGCCGCAGCCAAGGACCCCCCTATGTACGCTCCGGTCGTAGCATTCAGGTACGTCACCGTGTCATCGAGTGAGTTGACGACGTACAAGCGGTCATGAGCTTCGCCAACGGCGATGCTGGAAGCTCCGTTCCCCACATCGAACGTCGACGCGGCAAGTGTTCCGAACTTGTAGCCACCGCTGATCGCCTCGAAGAACGTTACCGACCCGGAATCGTCGCTGAGGAGGTATGCCGTGTCGTTCGCTTCGTTTACCGCGACGCGACGATGCAGTAATGATGCACGCCCGTTCTCACCGAAGAAGCGTGAGGCGGCAAAGCTGTCGCCGGGATCGTAGGTCGTCAGCGTCTCGTCACCGCGCTCGACCACGAACGCGTAAGTGCTGGCGCCGTGGGCTTCGACTGCCACCGGCGCGCTTCCGGTAACCACCGGGTGCTCTCGCGCGATGCCCGACAGGGACACGAGCGTGTCGGTCGCGCCAGAAACCATGTTCACGCCCCAGAAGCCTAGGCTGGGACCACCGCGATACTTCGCTCCTCCACCAAGGTCCGTTACGGGGAACCCCAGGCTCACGGTCGATGCCGGCAGCGTGCCATAGCGCGGGAGGCCCGTCGCGGGGTCGTGGTACGCCACCGCCTGGTCCGCTTCGCTTGCGACGACTACGACGTCGAGATTGGGCTCCACGATGACATCGACTGGTGCCCCGATGGTCGGATGTGTCGCAGATCCCAGCCCTCCGCCGACGTAAGAGCCGTCCACGCCGTTGAGCAACACGAGTGACGAATCGGCTTCATTCGCAACTATGACGGTCTCCGTGTCAGGAGCGAAAGCAACCGCCGAAGGCTGGCTGCCTACGGCTACCGTCGAGTCCAGCAACGTGCCGAAAGCCGGCTGGCCGTCGAACGCATCCAGAATCACGACGCTGTTATCGCCTCGGTTGGCTACATACAGCAGACCGAGATCCGGGTTGATCGCCAGCGAAACCGGCTCGTTGCCGACGGGGAACGTCGATGCCAGGAGGCTCCCGTTCACATAATCGCCCGTCGTACCTACGAGAAAGGTCACGCTGTCATCACCGCGGTTCGCAACCATCAACGTATTGGTCAGCGAATTGAACACCGCCGCCGAAGGATCGCTTCCGACGACTACCGAGCTCGTGGCGAGCGTACCGAAGAGATAGTTGCCAGTTGGGTCGTAGAGTGTAGCGGTATCATCGCCTTCGTTGGTAACGGCCATGGCACCAACGGCGACGTCTTTGTCGCACGTTCGACTCTGCGCGAGCACGGCGCAGTCTTGCCCGAGCTCATACAGCGCGTTCGTATCGCGGCAACTTACACAGATGGCGGCCTCGCGCACGCATCCGACGAGATCCGCCGGCTCGGAGATGTGTCGGTGGCAGCGGCGCAACACATCGCCCGACAAGCCGCCGACCACCCCGGCGGCATCCTTGCACGCCGCCACGCGCTTGTCGATGTGATCCAGCGCACGTGAGAACTTGGAACCGTCAGAGAGGTCCAACGAGCAGGCGAAAGGCTTCACGCCACCCTTAGCGCAACGTGCGACCTGAGCTGCAGCGGACTTCCAAGCCTTGACCGCGGAACGATACACTTTGTTGATGCATTTCGCCTCGTTCTTCTCCTCGTAAGAGAAGAAGGCGACGTCGCGAAGCTGCAACCGATCGATGAGACGGTTGGCATAGGTGCGCTGGCCCTGGATCAGACATTCCGCAAGATCCTCGAGCGTAACGATCGGAGTCTCCGTAGCAGCGGCAGAGAAAGAACTCGGACATGTCGCGCCGGGCCCGAAATCGGACACCGAGGCGCCGTCGGTTGTCACGGCGGCGTAGCAAGCCGACCCCTGACCGGAGACTTTCTTTCTGAGATCGTCCATCTTCACCGACACCCGGTACGTCCCCAAGCTACAGAGGAACCCCCTCTTCACGCACTTCGCGGAGACCTTCGCGTACGCATTGCGCAGCCCCTTAACGCTCTTGGTGATGTCTTGGTTGCAGAGAGCCTCGTTGTCGGCGACCGCTGGCGTAGCAGCGTAGAATGTCAGTGTAGCGGCAGATATGATCGCGAGTAGAACTTTGCAGTTCCCAGGAAGCTTCACGACGTAGTCCCGCGGTGCCGAACTCGACACACACGTTAAGTCTACTAATTCGCCCGCCGTACGACAAGGCCCAAAAGTGTGTACTCCTTCGCCCCCATGTAGGGGAATGGGCCGGCTCGATCCGTCGTACTTGGAGCTACCGCGCGGCAGTCGAGCCGCTGGCGAGGCGGGCTTCCGCCGGCCGTAGACCGTAAGCGTTCCCGGAAGCACGTCATGACGGAGGCCGCCGCGGCGCGTTATGTTCCCGCGTCCGTCTAAGGCAAAGACTTCGGGGATGCCTGACGCTGACGACTACGCCCGCACCGCCTTCCAGCTACGCGGCGTCAGCTCGCCGATGCACGAGAGCTTGTGGGCGCCAGCGCGTGCGATCACGTCGGTCAGGTAGGCTTGCGGGTCGATTTCGAGTCGCTTGCACGTCGTCACGAGCGATCGTGGTCTGTCAGCTCATCGGCGACAGCCCGCATGGTTGGGGCGTGGTCAATGAGAAATGATCGACGTTCTCGCAACGCCGTGAAAAACGAAAACAATCCTCGCCCGAGTTCACATAGCGTTCAGAGCAGGATGCGCAGGGTGCCGCCCCATGCGCAGGTGATTCTCGCCCGGTGAACCTCGCCCTTGCAATACCGCGATTCGGCTAGATACATTAGCGAGTGTGTATGCGCG
>CAZJCO010000299.1:0-3628 GCA_964544375.1 uncultured Myxococcales bacterium | reverse complement strand
CGGCGCCCGCGCAAGCGGCCGCCGGACACGCCTGCGGCAGCCTACTCGCCGCGTGGGGCAACTCGGGAACCCGAGACTCCCAATTCGATGCTCCGGCCGGCATGGCTTTCGCCGATAGCGGTTTTCTCTACGTCGCCGATACCGGCAACCATCGCATTCAGAAATTCGATGCGGCCGGACGCTTCGTCACTGCCTGGGGCAGCAACGGTGGCCGACCGGGACAGTTCGAGTCTCCGTGGGACGTCGCCGCGGACGCGGACGGCAACGTCTACGTCGCCGACACGAAGCGCCACCGCATTCAAAAGTTCGACTCGCAGGGCGTTTTCCTTCTCCGTTGGGGGCAGCCCGGTGCCGGCGAGGGTGAGCTGCTCGCCCCCTACGGCATCGCGGTTGACGGCAGCGGCAACGTCTGGGTGGCCGATACCGGGAACAATCGGCTGCAGAAGTTCGACTCGCAGGGCGGCTTCCTGGCTGCCTGGGGAAGCAGCGGCAACGGTCCGGGGCAGTTCTCCGGCCCCTACGGCATTGCGATCGACACCGGCGGCAACGTCTACGTTGCCGACCGTGACAACCATCGCGTGCAGAAGCTGTCGGCCGAAGGCCGCGCACTTGCCTCCTGGGACGGTGGCGAGAGCGCCCGACTGGAAGAGCCTTATGCCGTAGAGATCGGCGGGGAAGGAAAAGTCTACGTTGCCGATCACGAGGGAGAGCGAATCGTAGTATTCGATTCCAGCGGTGCGGTCGTCGGCCAATGGGGCTCGGAGGGTGAGGCGCGCGGCGCGCTCAGGTTCCCGGCGGGCGTCGCTGCCGACGGTCGCGGCCACGTCTATGTCAGCGACCGCAACAACAACCGAATTCAGTTGTTCGCGTGTCCTTAGATGGCGGTGTTGCTGAAACAAGACGCCGTCTTTCTCCACATTCCGAAGACCGGCGGCACCTGGGTCGTCGAAGTCCTCGCGGCCCTCGGGTTGCTGCGGTGCAAGTTTTCCACCAAGCATTCCGACATGCAGCGCACTCTTCACACGGCGCGCTACTATCCGCTGCGCTGGCTCGAAACGGCCGCCTTGCGGGGCCCCCTTTGGCAACGGCGTGTCGTACGAGCGTACAAGTTCTGCTTCGTTCGTCATCCCTTGCGCTGGTATGAGTCCTACTGGAAGTTCTCGGTCCAGCGAGAATGGCAGCGCTGGGGGATCAAGCGTGGGCGGCAGCGCTGGCACCCAAACGGCCCGCTCAACGAACTCGCCGATGCCGATTTCAATCGCTTCATGCGCAAGGTCGCTAAGCGGCAACCGGGGTACGTGTCGCGCATGTTCTCTTGGTATGCCACGTCCGATTGCGACTTCGTCGGGCGGCAAGAGACCTTGTCCGACGATTTGATCCGCGTTCTGAAAGACATCGGCGCAACGTTCGACGAAGATCGCGTTCGCCACTGGCCGCGCGCGAACGAAACGACGAAATCGATCGCGGATCCCGAATGGGACGAGGAACTGCGCGAAACCGTCGAACGCCAAGAAGAAGAGGCACTGGTACGTTACGGGTATGTCTCCTGAAACTTCTCGCCCCTCGATCGGCGCCTACGTCTACGCCTTCAACGAAGAAGACAACATCGGCGACTGCCTGCGTAGCCTTCGCTGGTGCGACGAGTTGGTCGTGGTCGACTCCTTCTCCACCGACCGGACGGTGGAAATCGCGCGCGAACTCGGCGCGCGCGTCGTCCAGAACCCTTGGCCCGGCTTCCGCGAGCAGGCGCAGTTCGCCCTGTCCCAAATCCAGTCGGAGTGGGCACTCAATCTCGATGCAGACGAGCGTGTCACGCCCGAGCTGCGCGCGGCGATCGAACGAGCAATCGTCGAGGCAACGCCGGAGATCGGCGGATGTCGTCTACGGCGTGTCACGCGCCACCTCGGCACCTGGTTTCGCTACGGCACCCTGTTCAAGATGGCGCCGCGGCTGGCGCGCACGGCGCGATGCCGCTGGGGCGGCGAGAACCCGCACTGCCACCTCGTCATCGACGGCCGCGTACTCGACTTGGACGGCGAGCTGTTGCACTTGCGTGACCGCGACCTCACCGCTGCCCTCGGCGTCTACAACGACTACTCGAGCCAGAAGGCGGAAGAAATGTTTGCCAAAGGCAAACGTGCCGGCGCAGCGACGATCTTTCTGCGCACGCTCGGCCGTTTCCTACGTAGTCTTCTAATCAAACAGGGCTTTCGCCACGGAACCGCCGGGCTCGTCGCCGCAATGGAAGAAGCCGCATACAATTTCTACAAATACGCCAAGCTGTGGGAGAAAGGACTCAAGCCGCCTCGGGAGGAGCGCAAGGAGCCAAACGCACCGGAACGCCGTTGAGCACCGACTGCCCGACGATGCCTTCGACCAATCCGTCGTCCGTCCAATCGTTCGCCGAGACGCCGGCATGAGCCGCGGCGGTCCGTTGCCAGGCCTCTAGGCCGGCATGCCCCCAGCCGTGCGGCAGGCTGACGACCCCCGGCATCATCTCGTCGCTGATGCGTACCTCGACTTCTCCCCGATGAACGCGGCTTTCCAGCACGGCGGTCGCGCCTTCGCTCAATTCGAGTCGGCGGGCATCGGCCGGAGAGACCAGCAGCACGCAACGCGCCCGCCCGGAAACCATCGAGGGCAGGTTGTGCATCCAGGAATTGTTCGTCCGGTGTTCGCGCCGGCCGATCAGTAGCAGCGTATCCTCGTTGCGCGAGTGTTTCATGTCTTCGATCAGGCAATCGAGTTCGGCGAGAATCTTTTCGTCGGCCAGATGCACCTTGCCGTCGCGATGATGCACCGAGCCGGCGAGCCCGGGCTCGAGCGGGCCGAGATCGATTCCGTGGGGCGATCGTTGAAGCCGCGCCAGGTTGAGTCCGCTCGACCAAGGCAGGAAACGGTCTCCCGCGGGTCCGCTGCGCAAGAGCAGGGTAACCATGGCCGTCGGCGTCAACTCAAAACCAGCGCGACGTGCCCAACGAAGCAACGTGTCGAGCGGACCGAAGCTCAGCGGGCCCCCGCCGAGGCGCTCGGTCAGTTCGCGCAGGATCTGCCAATCGGCAAGTTCGTCTTCTTTCTGCTGGAAAACCGGCGGCGACCAACGGACCACGTTACGCACCGAAAACAGCGGGAACACCAAGTCCATCCGCTCCTGCGTCAAGTGCCACGAGGGGGGCAGGATGACGTCGGCATGACGCGTGGTCTCGTTCACATAGAGGTCGACCGAAGCCATGAAGTCGAGTTGCTCGAGCGCCGCCGACAGTCGCCGTCCGTTGGGAAAGGTCAACACGGGATTACCGGCAATCGTCATCAGGCAGCGGACCTGCCCCTGGCCCGGCGTTTCGATCTCTTCGGCCAAGGTTGCGCCTGGCATGTCGCCGGCCGCTTCGGGCAATCCGCGAACGCGACTGCGCCAGCGGCCGTGGCCGTCGGCTCCAGCCATGCGAATCAAGCGTGACAAGTCGATCGCCGGGCGCGCGAAGAGAGCGCCTCCGACCTTGCCGAGACGCCCGCTCGCAATCTGCAACAGATCGATCGCCCAGGTCGCCAGCGTGGCAAAACGTCCCGCCGAGATCCCCATGCGCCCGTACGCGGCCGCGCTCGGCGCGGCCGCGTACTCAAGTGCCAG
>CAZJCO010000298.1:0-3634 GCA_964544375.1 uncultured Myxococcales bacterium | reverse complement strand
CCCGAAGGTCGTCGCTGCCATACCCGCGTCCGACATAGACCAGCAGCCGCCCGCCGACTCGCCGGCGCGGATCGAAGCGGCCGGCGGACGCGCGTTGGCCCTGGCCTGCGACGTGACCGATTATCGGCAATGCCAAACGGCCACCGCCAAGGTCCTCGACGCCTTCGGAGGGATCGACGTACTCATAAACAACGCCGGCATCACCCATCTCAGTGCTTTCTCCGACACGGAGCCCGAGGCGCTGCGCCGTGTGATGGAGGTGAACTTCTTCGGTGCGGTGCATTGCACGAAAGCGGCGCTGCCGTCGATCGTCCAGCGGCGAGGCTCGGTGGTCGCGATTTCAAGCATCGCCGGAGTGGCGCCACTGGCCCTGCGCTGCGGTTACTCGGCAAGCAAGCACGCTGTCATTGGTCTGTTTGATACGCTGCGGTCCGAACTCGCCTCCCAGGGCGTCCACGTGATGGTCGTGTGTCCGGGTTTTACCGATACGGCGATCGAAGACGCCGCGCTCGGCGGTGTCGGTGGCCGCGCGGTGCGCAAGACGGTGGGCAAACTGGCTCAGCCCTCCGAGGTGGCGGAGGCTATCTATAAAGGAGTGCGCAAAGGCCGGCGGATGCTCGTTCTGACCCCGGTCGGAAAACTCAGCTTCATGATGACGCGATTCCTGCCGGCGCTGTACGAAAGAATCATGGCGCGTCAAATGATCTGAGCCGTCCCTTGCGGTCGCTGCTTGCGCGGCCGTCGATCCCTGAGTAAGGCAGCCTTGTGCACGTGGCTCCGGTCATCACCGATCTCGTCGTGCTACTGGCAACGTCTTTGCCGGTAGTCTTCCTTTGCCAGAAACTCGGACTTCCCGCGCTGGTCGGTTTTCTACTCACCGGTATCGTCATCGGCCCGTCGGCGACCGGCCTGATCGCTTCGGTTGATCGCGTTGAAACGCTTGCCGAGGTCGGCGTCGTTCTGCTCTTGTTTACCATCGGGCTCGAGGTCTCGCTCTCGACGCTGGCGCGCATGCGTAGAACCGTCTTCGGCTCCGGCAGCCTGCAGGTCGTCGCGACCGCCGCTTTGGCCGCCGCCGCGGCCTTGGCTTTCGGCCTGACGCCGGCGCGTGCGCTGGTCCTCGGTTTTGTCGCCGCGCTGTCGAGTTCCGCCGTGGCACTCAAGATTCTTTCGGACCGTGGTGAGAGCGAAACGCCCCACGGACAGATGGCGCTCGGAGTCCTGTTGCTACAGGACTTTGCCGTTCTCCCGATGTTGCTGGTGCTGCCGGCGCTCGGCGGAAGCACGCGGCTTGGCGGCGGACAGATTGTTTGGGCGCTGCTCACCGCAGGCTTGGCGGCCGTGCTGATCGTATTCGCCGCGCGCACGCTGCTCCCGCTGGTTTTTGCTCAAGTGCTCAAGCTCCACAGTCGCGAGCTGTTCACCGGAACGGTGGTCCTGGCATGCTTCGGAACCGCCTGGCTCGCGGGCGTCAGCGGGCTTTCCCTTGCGATTGGCGGCTTCATTGCGGGCCTGGTCGTGTCGGAATCGGAGGTCAGCCATCAGGTCGTAGCCGAGGTGATTCCGCTCCGAGACTTGTTTGCCAGTGTGTTTTTCGTTGCGGCCGGGATGCTGCTCGATCTCGGTTTTGTCGCTGCGCACCCTCTGTTGGTGGCGGCTGCGGTCGGCGGTCTAGTGCTGTTCAAGTGGGCCATCGGCGGCATCGCCGTGCTCGCCGTGCGCCCGTCGCTCAGGCTCGCCGTCTTGGCCGGTGCGACGCTCGCACAGATCGGCGAGTTTTCCTTCGTGTTGGCCGCCGAAGCGCACGACGCGGGCTTGCTTGAACCGAACGACTTCCAACTCGTACTCGCCGTCGCGGCGCTGACGATGCTGCTGTCACCTTTTCTTGTCGGCGGTGCCTCGCGCCTCGCGCCTCGCGCCGACGTCGCCTTGGGCGACGGGCATCGTGGTGGGGACAAGTTGCCGAGTTCCGGCCACGTCGCGATCGTCGGCTACGGTCTGAACGGACGAAATCTGGCGCGGGTGCTGTCGGAAACCAGCATTCCCTACTGCGTTGTCGATCTCGACGGTCGTGCGACGGCTGGCGCGCGCGAAGAAGGCCACCCGGTTCTCTACGGCGATGCCACGCGCGTCCTGGTCTTGCGCCGCGCCGGCGTGGCGGCGGCGAACGTCGTCGTCGTGGCGATTCGCGATGCCGCGGCAACGCGTCGAATCGTATCGTTGGTCCGTGCGATGAATGCCGAGGCATCGATCGTCGTGCGTACGCACTATGTCGCCGAGATCGAGGATCTCTACCGTCTCGGCGCCAGCGAGGTAATTCCCGAGGAGTTTGAGACCTCGGTCGAGATTTTCTCGCGCGTGCTCCAGCGCCTCGACATTCCCAAGAACGTGATCGCGGCGCAGATCGACGTGCTGCGTGCCGAGCACTACGCGGTGCTTCGAGGGCACGGCTCGACCCAGCAGTACATCGACAGTCTTTACGACATCTTCATGGCAGCGACAACGGTGACCTATTTGCTGCGTGAAGGGTCGCCGGCTGTCGGCGCGACGCTCGAGGGCCTCGACCTACGCCGCGCGACCGGCGCGACCGTGATCGCACTGGTACGAGGCGGCAAGGCGACGACGAATCCAGGAATGCGAACCGCTTTTACCAAAGGCGACATCTTGGTCTTGCTGGGAAACCATGCTGAGATCGCCTCGGCTCGCGCGCTTCTCGATCCGCCTTCCGATGCGCCCAACGGAATTCCCGCGGACGCGCCCGCCGACTAGACACGAGCGTTGGAGTTGACCCTAACGCCAAGGAGAAGGCCGTCATGTCGGATAAACCCGAAAAAACACCGCCCGAGGGACAGCCTATCGCCGTTCAGTCCGATCCGCAGAGCGCCGCGGGCGTCTACTCGAATCTAATGATGGTAAGCCACCGCAAGGAAGAGTTTGTGCTCGACTTTCTTTTCGTCCAACCGCAGCGCGCGGCCAGTGGAGAGGCGGTGGCCAACCTGAGGTCCCGCATCATTACCTCGCCGGAGCACGTCAAACGCATCCTGCGCGCACTCGAGGAGAACGTACGGCGCTACGAGAGCAAGTTCGGCGTCATCGAAGAGGCAACCGATCTACCCAAGGTCGTGCACTGAGCGGCGGCCGGCGTCAGCGAAACAGTGCCAGTACCATCATCTGGACGATGAAGCCGAGCAGGCAGACGCCGACCGCGCGGCCGGTGCTGCTGTAGTCGAGCGCTTGTCGCACGGCGACCACCATTGCCACGAGCATCCAGATCCCGGCGACCAAAGAAAGGATCCCCGCCAAACCGGGAATGATTCCCAGCACTCTGATGACGCCCGGCGAACTCGAAAATCCGATGGTGCGCAGGAGTTCTCCAAAATCCGTCTTGGTTTGCGGTTCGGGCAAGAGTTTGGCGCCGATCAAGTAGGTGAGACCGGCCCACAGGGCCCAGCCGATCAAGCTAGCGATCGTCGCGAGCAGAAAACCGCCGAGACCCCCCGCGTGTCCGATCCCGAGGCCGATTCCCGCGGCGACGCTCGAGATTACTACGACCCCGGCGGCCTGTCCGAGCGCCCCTTGGTCGGCTTCGACTTCTTCGTAAAGGGCGACGTCGAGCTTGGCCGCCCGCAGCATC
>CAZJCO010000297.1:0-3651 GCA_964544375.1 uncultured Myxococcales bacterium | reverse complement strand
AAACCTACGAGTGGGAGTGTCTCTCTGCCCTGCGGGAAGCGGATCCCCGCGCGGCGCGCGTGGAAGTCGCGGAAGTTTGAACACGAACTGACTTCGAGCCACTCGCCGCAGCCCGGCGCCCACAGTTCGATGTCGTACTTCATTGCGGCGACAAAGCTGAGATCCCCGGTACACATCTGCACGATGCGGTAGGGAATGCCGAGGCGTCGTGCGACTTCCTCGGCGTTATCGAGCAGCGACAGCAGTTCGGCATCGGATTGATCGGGGTGGACGAACTTCACCAGCTCGACCTTGTCGAATTGATGGCCGCGTTTGATACCGCGGACGTCGCGGCCGGCCGACATCTTCTCGCGGCGAAAGCAGGGCGTATAGGCCACGTGTTTGACCGGCAGGTCGCCGGCATCGAGGATTTCTTCGCGGTAGAGGTTCGTTACCGGCACCTCGGCCGTGGGCACGAACCAGAAGTCTTCCTCGGCATCTCGATAGAGGTTCTCGCCGAACTTCGGTAGGTTACCGGTGCCCACCAGACATTCGCGCCGCACCATCGCCGGCGGGTAGACCTCGAGGTAGCCGTGCTCGCGCGCGTGCAGATCGAGCATGAAGGCAATCAGCGCCCGCTGCAGTCGCGCGCCGTCGCCGCGCAGAACGTAAAAGCGGCTCCCCGAGATCTTCACGCCACGCTCAAAATCGATGATGCCAAGCCGTTCGCCGAGTTCCCAATGCGGCAGCGGCTCGAAGTCGAAGCGGCGCTCCCTACCCTCGGTGCGGACGACGACATTTTCTTCTTCGCCGGCACCCGGCGGAACGTCGTCGTGCGGTAGGTTCGGAAGTTCGAGCATGGCGGCGTCGAAGGATTCCTCGACTTCGCCCAGCTGCTTTTCGAGCTGGGCCAGACGTGGACCGAGTTCGCGGACTTCTTGCTTGGCGGCCTCCTGCTCGGGGCCGGGCTTCATCTGCCCGATCGCCTTGGAGGCGCGCCGACGCTCGGCGCGGATCGACTCGACCTCAGCCATCAGCTTGCGACGGCGGACGTCCAGATCGATGACGGCCTCGACCTGGGCGGCGTCGCAACCGACCAGCGCCAGGCGCTGCTTTACAAAGTCCGGTTGCTCTCGAATCAGACGAATGTCGAGCACGATGGGGTCCCCTCACCCGGTTCCAGCACGCAGCGTACCGTTCAGTAGTCTAGCGTCGTGTCGAACGCATCGGCCACGTGCAGGCAGGTGCCTGTTGCTCCTTGGACCGCGACCACATCGAAACGCGCCGGACAGGCGAGCATACCGTGGCGGCGTAGAAAATCGAAGGCGACCCGGCTGATGTGCCGCTGTTTGCGCGCGTCGACGGCTTCGAGCGGGTCGGCTCCGCCGTAGCGCAGTTTGACCTCGACGAACACGACCACCGGGCCGTCGCGGGCGACCAAGTCGATCTCGCCGTAACGACAACGATAGTTGCGCGCAAGGACCTCGAAACCGCAGCGTTCGAGATACCGCACGGCGGCCTCTTCGCCGCGTCGTCCGGCGTCGCGACGAAGATCTTGATCCCGTACCGCGGCGGCTGCCATGGCGACGTCTACGCTCGGCAGGGCCGCTGCGGCAAGGTCACGGGTGGCATAACAGGTCTGTCCTGCGCTCGTTGCCAGCCGCTTAAGCACGTGTTAATCGTCAGCAGCCATGGAAATCTCTCGCGACGAAACCCGGCACGTAGCGGCGCTGGCCGCGCTCGACCTGAGCGACGAGGAGATCGAGCAACTGGCCGGCGATCTCAGCGCCATTTTGAGCTACGTTGAAAAGCTTTCGGAACTCGACACCGACATGGTCGAACCGACGTCTCATGCGGTCGAAATGAAGACGCTCTTCCGCCAAGACGAGGTAACCAATGGCGAAGCGGTCGACGACGCCCTGGCCAACGCGCCCGTGCGAGAAGACGGTTTCTTCGTCGTTCCGACTATCATCGAGTAAGCAGCGAACGTGACCGCTCCCAACGAGCTATCGATCGAAGAAGCCTCGCGCCAACTTGCCGCTGGCGAGCTGCGTTCGGTCGATCTTACCGAGGCCTGCCTCGAAAGGACGCTCGTCACCGAGGGTGCGGTCGGCAGTTTTCTCACGGTCACCGCCGACCTAGCAAGGGAGCAAGCCGTGCAGGCCGATGCTCGGCGTCGAGAAGGACGCGACGTCACGCCACTCACCGGCATCCCGATCGCTCTGAAGGATCTGTTCATCACCGAGGGTGTGCGAACGACCTGCGCTTCGAAGATTCTCGAGAACTTCGTTCCGCGTTTCGAGAGCACCGTCGCCTCGCGGCTGCGCCGCGCTGGTGCCGTCTTGATCGGCAAACTCAACATGGACGAGTTTGCGATGGGCTCGTCGACGGAAAACTCGGCGCTCGGTTCGACGCGCAATCCGTGGCGGCTAGACCGCGTACCGGGCGGCTCGTCGGGCGGTTGCGCTTCGGCGGTGGCGGCACGCCAGGTACTCGGCGCGATCGGCACGGACACCGGCGGTTCGATTCGCTTGCCGGCGAGCTACTGCGGCGTCGTCGGCATGAAGCCGACCTACGGCAGGGTCAGCCGCTTCGGCATCGTCGCGTTTGCCTCCTCACTCGACCAAGCCGGCCCACTGGCGACGACCGTTGGCGGTGCCGCGCTCCTGCTCGAAGCCATTGCCGGACACGACCTGCGCGACTCCACCTCGATCGACGCCCCGGTTCCCGGCTATCGCGACGCCGGCGCCCGCGGCGTCGAAGGCCTGCGGCTCGGTATCCCCAAAGAGTACTTCGCCAAGGGAGTCGATTCGAAAGTCGAAAAGTGCGTGCAGCAAGCCTGCGCGCAGCTCGAGGAACTGGGCGCCGAACTCGTCGAGATCTCCCTACCGCACACCGAATACGCGGTAGCTACCTATTATATCGTGGCGACGGCCGAGGCCTCTTCGAATCTCGGACGCTACGACGGGGTTCGTTATGGCCTGCGCAAAGGCCAAGAAGAGGGCCTGCGGCCGATGTACGGCGCTACGCGCGATGCCGGATTCGGCCGCGAGGTGAAGCGCCGGATCATGCTCGGCACCTACGCCTTGTCGGCCGGGTACTACGACGCCTACTATCTCAAGGCGATGAAAGTGCGCACGCTGATCCGCTCGGACTTCGAGCAGGCTTTCGCCGAGTGCGACGCGATCGTCACGCCAACCACGCCGACAACCGCATTCGAGATCGGTTCGCGGCTCGACGATCCGCTGCAAATGTACCTCTCCGACATTCTGACGATCTCGGCGAATCTGGCGGGGATCCCGGGAATTTCGATCCCCTGCGGCTTCGACCGCAACCAGCTACCGGTCGGGCTTCAGATTCTCGGCCCGGCGCTCGGCGAGTCGGTCGTTCTGCGGGTTGCCTCCGCCTATCAAGGCGCGACCGACTGGCACACACGCGTGCCGGAGTTGGAAGCCGCGTGAGCTACTACGAGGACGGAGAGTGGGAGGCCGTTATCGGCCTGGAGGTGCACGTTCAACTCCGAACGAAGACGAAACTGTTCTGCGGCTGCTCGGCAGAGTTCGGCGCGCCTCCGAACTCGCACACTTGTCCGGTGTGTCTCGCCATGCCCGGCGTCCTTCCCGGCCTCAACCGGACCGCCGTCGGATACGCCATCCGTATTGCGCTGGCGAC
>CAZJCO010000296.1:0-3700 GCA_964544375.1 uncultured Myxococcales bacterium | reverse complement strand
CCTACGACCCGCTGATTAAGAGTCAGCTGCTCTACCAACTGAGCTAACGGCCCGTGGGGGTGTTGTTACATGGTGCGACGCGTCGGTTCAAGATGGACGCGGCACACAACGGGCGGCTCGGCCGTTGCCGCGGTCGGCGGTGGCCGCCACGCTCCCCGGGCGTCATCCGGCGTGCAGCGTAGCGAGATCGTCTTCGTCGGAAACCGCGAGTTGGTTGCCGGTCTCGGTCGGAACACTGAAATGGAAGGCGGTCCCCTCACCGAGCGTGCTATCCACCCAGATGCGGCCGCCGTGATGCTCGACGATCTCCTTACAGATCGTCAGCCCCAATCCGGTACTGGAATTTTTCGGCTGATCGGTCGGCTGCCCGGCGACTTGGTGGAAACGCTCGAAGACCTTATCGAGATCTTCCTTGGGAATCCCTACACCACTGTCTCGCACGGAAAACACGCACTGGTCGTCTTCCGTCTCTGCCGTCACGCAGATGCTGTCGCCCTCGTTCGTGAACTTGATGGCGTTGTTGAGCAGATTGGTTAGCACCTGCACCAGGCGGTCGGAATCTCCCCAGATCGGCGGCACCAAGCTCGGAAATTGAACACTCAGATCGAGCTCTTTTTCTTGGCACAGCGGCTCTACGAGAGCCGTCGCCTGCTGGACGATACCCCACGGATCAACCCGCTCGTCGTTCCACTCCATCCGCCCGGCTTCGATCTTGACGAGGTCCAACACGTCGTTGATCAATCGGCTGAGGCGCTCTCCTTCGACCACAATGGTGCTGCCGAATCGCGGAACCACCTCCGGTTTCTTCTCGTGGTGGCGAATCAGGATCTTTGCTGCCGATACGACTGCCGTAAGCGGTGTGCGCAGTTCATGCGCAACGTGTGACAAGAAGGTCGTCTTGCGTTCATCGACTTGACGTAGCTGATCGTTTTCGGCGCGCAGCGATGCGGTCACCTCGCGCAGGCGCCGCTCGCCGTCGCGGCGCGCCTGCTCCAGGGCAAGCTCGGCGCTCTCGCGCTCGGCGGCGTAGCGTTCGATCGTTCGCAGCGCGTAGATCCAGCCGATCAGCATCGCGAGCAGTACGCTGGCAATCCCGGCGATATCGGTCAGAGCTTCGGCGCGCTCGTTTTGCCGTTCGCCCTCGGCTGCCGAACGGAGACGTTCGGAGAGTCGTCCGATCCGGCGGCGGTAGTCCTCCTGACGTGCGTCGTAAGAGGCGTCACGCAAAATCCTTGCGGCCCGCTCGGTCTTACCCGGCGCGGCAAGTTCCAAGGCCTGATTCTCGACACGCTGAAGTTCGCTGCGCAGCGAAACGAGTTGTCGCACCAGCGGAGCGTTACGCGGCTGGTTGAGTGCCGCCACCGCCGCTCGTTGGGCGACCACCAACTCAGCGGCCGATTCGCGATGCTTGGCTCGCCAGCGCTGGTCGCCGGTGGACACGGCCATGCGAACGTCCATCGCAACGTCTTCGGCGCGGCGTTCCAGCGTGCCAGCCAGCTCGAGCAGACGCACATAGGACCGTTCCGTCGCAACCAGCCGGCGAGCGTTGCGCGCGACTGCCTGCTGCTTCTCTTCGTAGTCGGCACCGATGAGCAGAGCCATCGCCTCGGCGTTTCGTCCTTGTTTTGCCCAGTCGAGCGCTTTGGATTCGGCATCGCAGAGCCAGGCACGAGCCTCCCGAATTCGAGCGACGTTCGCGCTTGGCGCCATGCCTTTCGTGTCCTTCTCGACAACGCCCAACGTGTTTTCGAGAATCGGGTGGAAGGTCTGGTAACGCTCGTACCAGCGCGGTTCGTTGGTCGCCGCGGCCAGGCGGGCCGACATGCTCAGCACGGTGTCCAAGTGGACGATGCGTTCGCGCTGCTCCTGCAAGCGGAACGCCGAGCTTCGTTTGATACTCGACTGCCGGAACCGCTTGTAGGCACCGTAGCTGAGCGCACCACCGGTGATCATGGCGATCGCCACGGTAATCGTCAGAATGATCAGTGGGAGGCGCTCGCCTCGAACGTACCGTGCCATCTCGTCCCTCTACCCTCTCCGCTCGCCGCGTCTCGCCAACACCCGCTCAGGCGTGACCGGCGACTCCCTCCTCGCCGTCGAACGCAGACAAGGCCATGCTGAAGCGCTGCCCGCGGGCGGCAGTACTCTCGGCCCAAATGCGCCCGTTGTGCCGTTCGACGATCTGCCGGCAGAGGTTCAGGCCCAGGCCGACACCGATGCTGTCGCGTATGGGAAGATTGCCCAGGTCGGGCTGCTCGGAGGGCGTCTTGATCGCCGGCGGCTGGTCGCTCTGTGTCTCAGACCGGCTTTCCTCGACCGAAAAGACGACTTCGGGCCCGTTCGCCGTTATGCGGGCCGTGACTTTTCCGCCCTTGTGACTGTAGTTGACGGCGTTTTGCAGCAACACGTCGAGCGCGCGCGCCAGGCGCTTTTCGTCTCCCCAAAGAGCCGGCACCTGCCCATCGACGACCGTCTCGACGCGCACGGCTTGGCGTTTTGCGATTTCGTCAACGCTCGCCAGGGCCTTCTTGAGCAGGGTTTCGGGGTGAACCACGCCTTCGTTCCACACCGCAGAGCGCGATTCGAGTTCGACCAGATCCAGAATCGTCCCGATCAATCGGTCGAGGCGCCCTGCTTCCCACGCCACCGTATCACCGAGCCGGTAGATCGCCTCGGCGTCTGCGCTCGGATAGCAGGTCAGGGTGTCGGCGGCTTTCAGGATTCCCTGCAAAGGATTCTTGAGTTCGCGCGAGGCGTTGGCCAGCAGGCGGCTCTTGATCAATCCGACCTCGCGCAGCTTGACGTTGGCGCTGTCGAGTTGCGAATTGCGCTTTTGTAGGGCTTCGTCGCGCTCGGCCAGGCGGCGATTGACGCGCGCCAAGTGCAGCGCTTGCGCCTGCATCAATACGACCAGGCCGGCACCGATGCCGACCCACAAGATCCCGATGTTCATGAACTCCATCTCTTCTACCCCGCTTCTCCGCTCGCCACCCGGGCAAGCGCCCAAGCACTTGCCAAAGACTTCGGCCCCGTAAGGCGGACCGCCCTGCGGTAGTCGATCCTCGGCTCCTGTCAGGAAGCAAATCGTATGCCGCAAAGAGTCGTTGGGCGGAGTTTGAAAAGAAACGCAGGGTTAGCGCCGGCCGATCGAATTGAAGCGGATTCGCAACCGTCCGAAAATCGGCATCGTGTCAGGATTTTCGCGGTCGACGAACCGACTGTGCGCGTCGTGGCTGCCGACTTCTCATATCCACCCGCGGATTCCGATCACGGGGATCGGCCTCGCATTGCCTGGCGCCTGGTCTGAAAGGAAGCTTTCGGGCGTCATTGCTGCAAGCGAGGGGACCATGGTCCGACGTCGAGGGTCAGGGGTTCTGCGTGTGTACCGCGTCCATGCCGAAGGCGCCGGCCGATATGGTTTTAAATGGGGTGAGCGAGGGGACTTGAACCCCCGACAACCGGAACCACAATCCGGGGCTCTACCGACTGAGCTACGCTCACCATCAACGGTTGACGGTCATCGCTTGCCCAAGCGAGGCCGCCGACAACGCCGAACACATTGAGGGTAGGAAAATTCGGCGTCGGAGTCCAGCAACGCCGGCCGGCGTCAGAAGTTTAGTTGCAGGCGGGCCGGCTCGCGCCGCGTATCGGGGGTCCCGCGGCGGTGCCCACACCACCGGAGCACAGAACGACCACGCCG
>CAZJCO010000295.1:0-3706 GCA_964544375.1 uncultured Myxococcales bacterium | reverse complement strand
AGAACGCGAAGGATTGTGCCGCCTGATCACGACATGCGATCCACAACATTTGGCAATTTCTCACTCCGTTTCTCTGGATGACCAAGGAAAGCTTGCGGCTGCTCGAGTCTCATCCACTGGCGGAATGCCTGTTCTACTTTTTGAATCCTTTGAATCTCTGGCTCGGACTCTTGATTGCGCTGGAGCTAGCGGCAGCGGTACTGATTTCGCGGTGGATACACCGGAGGCGAGGGAAGCCGATTCGTCTACTGGCGGTGACGCCGGCTCTGACCATTGCGGTGAGCTTGGGACTGGTCATCGGCCTTTACGCGTGGGGGCGGGGCGAGAACGTCTACGTGTTGTTTCTCGAAGGCTACCGAGCCGCGTTCGGTTCGCAGCTTGGCACTGCCGGAGTCGTGACCACGCACTTCCAAGGTGAGGACGGTGCCACGCCAGCATCTGCGGCGGCCTTCGCGCGTCCGAACATCGTTTTCATCTTGGGCGATAACCACAACGCTCGAACCATGGGCAATGCGGGACACCCCGTCATTCGGACCCCAGCGTTGGACCGCCTGGCAAGCGAGGGACTACGCTTCGACAATGCTTTCAATACGACGTCGCTGTGTAGTCCGTCCCGCGCCAGCATTCTGACGGGTACTTATGCCCACACGCACGGTGTGCTCAATAACCATACGCCTTGGACCGGCAGTCTACCGACGTTCCTCGAACGCCTGAGCGCGGCTGGTTACGCTACGGCGTTCATTGGCAAGTGGCACATGCCTGGCAACGGGCTGCCGGCGATGCCTTTTCTCGACCGTTTTGTTTCCTACACTTACCGCGAGGGACAGGGCGCCTACTTCGATTGTCCGATGATCGTTGACGGCCGAGAGGTCGCATCGCGCAAACACTACATTACCGAAGAGGTCACCGACTACGCCATCGAGTTCATCGAACAGGAACTCGCAAGATCCGACAACGCGCGCAGGCCGTTCGCCGTTTATCTTTCGCATCGCCCGGGCCATCCACCGTACAAGGCTCCCGCGGGCATCGACGGTATCTACGACGACGTCGACGTTCGCAATGTCCTGCCGCCGGAGGTCGATGCTTGGTGGTTCGGTAAGACCAACGGCAACGTATTTCAGGGCGTGATGATGGGGTCCTACGAGGATCAGTATCGAGGCTATCTCGAGACGCTAACGGCGATGGACGCCGACATCGGTCGCCTGCTCGCGCGCATCGACCAACTCGGCCTGACCGAAAGCACCGTGGTCGTCTATATGGGAGACAACGGTATGCAGTGGGGAACCCACGGCCGCCACGGCATCCGGGAGCCTTACGAAGAGTCGGCCAAACTTCCGCTCATCGTACGTGCGCCAAATGTGGTCGGCGATCCCGGCATGGTCCGCCAGCAAATCGTGCTCAACATCGATCTTGCTCCTACGTTCCTCGAACTTGCCGGCGTTACCGTTCCCGAAGACGTCGACGGCGAAAGTTTGGTGCCGATCTTGCGCAATGCGGACGCCAAGAGCCGTCAGGCATTCTTGATGGAATTCTGGCGCTATTTTCCGGAGAATACACCTTCGTATCGCGGCGTGCGGACGCAGCGCTACAAGTACGTTGAATTCGCCCGTGGCCGCGCGCCGTGGGTCTTCGACCTAGTCGAAGACCCACGCGAGTTGCACAACCTTTACGGTACCCCCGGTGGGGACCATGTGCTTGCCGAGCTGCGCGAGCTACTAGCGGAACTCGATCGCTAACGCAGCGCGCCGATCAAAGCCCCTGCAATCACAATCCGAGCCAGACCATTTGGTTTCCGCGATTTCCTATTGACTGCAACCGGGCGATTCGAGTAGCGTTAGGCAGTTTGTTCGACCTGGGGGGTCCTCATGCGATACGTCCTGGCTGTTACCACCATCGTCCTCGCGCTTGGAGCGAGCGAGTTGCTCGCGCAAACGACGCCGCTCGCCGGTGGACGCAAGGCGGCCTTTAGCGATAAGGCCGGCGAGAAATCGGACAAGGTGGTCGTCGTTTTCAATCGCGATGGCGCGCTTCGCCTCGAAAGCCCTCTGTGTCCGGAGACGACCTCGCTACAGCTGTCGTCATCGGCCAAAGTTGGCACGTTGGTCAATCTCGACTGCGCGCGCTGGGCGGTGCGCGGCGGAGGCTTTCAGTATCGCGACAAGCCCGGCACGGCCGCCGGTTTGCAGAAGGTTCTTTTCAGGGCCGGCAAGCTCGTGGCGAAGTTCAAAGGGCCCGGGACGCAGCCCTTGCACGGTCCGGCAACCTTCGTTGAAGCCCGCTTCTCGATCGGCGAGACGACCTACTGCGGGCGCTTCGAGACGATTACCAAGAACACGCCGGAACAGCTCAAGGCGAAGAAGCCGTCGATTGCCTGCGATACCGTGTGCGGTGACGGCATCGTCGATCCGGGCGAGCCCTGCGACGACGGCAATGCCGTCGAAGGCGACGGCTGCGACACGACCTGCACGGCTTCGGCTTGCGGTAACGGCATCGTGACAACCGGCGAGGATTGCGACGACGGCAACGCAGCGGTCGGCGACGGCTGCCGGCCGGACTGTACCGTCGAGGCCTGCGGTGACGGCATCGTCGATCCCGGCGAAGACTGCGACGACGGCAACCTCGATCCTGGCGACTGTTGCGACGCGGCTTGCGCCGCCGAGGACGGCCAGCCGTGTTCGGACGGCGACCTTTGCACCACCGGCGATACCTGTGCCGGCTCGACCTGTGTCGGCAATCTCACCCTGCCATGGATCAACGAGTACGATTACGACGACTTTACGCTGGGCGGCGTCACCGATATCGATGAATTCGTCGAGATTGCGGGGCCGGCGGGCACGGACATCGGTGGCTACAAGATCGTTGCGGTCGAGGGTAACAAGAGTTGTGGCGGTACCGTCTTCATCGGGGTAGAGACCGGCGAGGCGAATTTCAGCGCGGTGATTCCCGCCGGTACGGTGCTCGGTGATGATACCGGTTTCGGCGTCGGCCTCTTCGTGGTTTGTTTTACGCACTCTTCGTCCACTCACATCAACGCGAGCGAGTGCGACGTCGTACTGCCCGCGCCGAGTCTGGACTCGAACCTGCGCAACGGTCACTTACTGAATAACGATACCTACACCTGTCCCGACGGTATCTTGCTCCTCGATCCGTCCGACAATTTGGCCGATGCCGTCAGTTACGAAGGGCAAGAGCCGAACGTCGGCAACTTCGGCCCTTACTTTCACGTCAGGCCCTACAACGGTGGGCAGGACCAAGGCTTCAAATCGCGCGTATCGATGGAAAAGATCACCGGTGTCGGACCGGCATCGAGCGCCGCCGAATGGCAACTGAGCGGCGGCTGCGTCGACGCCGGGCTGTTCGACGCTGCCTGCCTCGAGTACTCCGATTCGCCGGGCTTCCCCAACCCGGGTCAAACGCTGAATTGTCCAGAGCTGTTCTGCGGCGACGGTGTCGTATCGGGCAGCGAAGAGTGCGACGAGGGCGCGGCAAACTCGGACGCGCCGGACGCGACTTGCCGCACGGACTGCACCGCGCGATCCTGCGGCGACGGCATCGTCGATCCGGCCTTCGGCGAGAACTGTGAAGACGATGCCGTCTGTGGCGCGGGCATAGGTTGCTCTTTGTTGAGCTGTGATGTGTGGTCGGTCTTGCGACACGTGACCTCGACTGGTACGTGCTCAGCGCTCTGGGCGCGGGTGGCTACAGC